>CAMDOJ010000055.1 GCA_945903555.1 Chthoniobacter flavus | reverse complement strand
TGGCATTTGTATTTATTATTTTTGCGATTTGGCAAACGGGTAAACCTATTGTTAATGCCAAAATGACGGGGACTGTGGTTTCAAAGGAATATAAGCCTCTCGCTCAGGCGGAGAGGCAGATCACTCTTAATCGCGACGGGGCCGTGCGTACGGACAAAGTCGATGGGGAATACATCATCAGCGTGGAAGTTCTCTTAAAAGATGGCTCCAAAAAAACATTCACTGTTTGGCTGAATGATCAAAAGCGATACGATTTCACCAATGTAGGCGACACATTTGATGTCGGACCCTATTTGGTTAAAGAGTAGCCGTCCGCGTTAAGATGAGATTCTCACGAGGGTGTATTGATTGCTTCTGCGCGCGACTATTCTTAATTGTTTAAGGTTTTCTTGAACGAAAAATGCCTCATTCTGTCTTAAAGAATTCGCTTTTCTTGATATTTTAATAATCCATCCCAAAAATTCACTTATTACCTATGAGCATCAACACATCAGAACTCACTCTCCATGTTCAAGAAACCAGGCAATGGGTTGAGCCCCTAGTTAACGAGGTTGGTCGAGTGGTGGTGGGACAGAAGGTTCTCGTTCATCGTCTCTTGATCGGATTGCTTTCAAATGGTCACGTGCTCCTTGAGGGCGTCCCTGGCTTAGCCAAGACACTCACGGTACGGACTCTGGCAAGCGCGATTCGCACGGGGTTTCAGCGTCTCCAATTTACTCCGGATCTTTTGCCGGCGGATATCATTGGGACCATGATCTACAATCCTCGCGAGAGTATCTTCACCACGAAGTTGGGGCCGATTTTTTCTAACCTTATTTTGGCCGATGAGATCAACCGTGCTCCGGCAAAAGTGCAGAGCGCTTTGCTTGAGGCGATGCAGGAGCGTCAAGTCACGATCGGCGAAGAGACATTTCCTCTTCCTGATCCCTTTCTTGTGCTTGCCACGCAGAATCCCATTGAGCAAGAAGGCACGTATCAACTCCCCGAAGCCCAACTTGATCGCTTTATGCTCAAGGTGCATGTCGGATATCCGACTCGCTTGGAGGAGCGAGCTATTCTTGACGCCATGGCCACCTCATCGCCGAAGCTCAATGTGGATGCTGTCGTTGGACCCGAGGATATCATTCGTGCTCGTGGCGTGGTGAACGATATCTATGTGGACGATCGGGTGAAGGACTACATTGTGAACATCGTTTGGGCCACCCGCGATCCCGCCTCCTGCAATTTGAAGCTGGATGGAATGATCCGATATGGGGCATCCCCAAGGGCGACAATTTTCCTCACTCTGGCGGCCAAGGCAAACGCCTTCATAGCTGGGCGAGGGTATGTGACACCTCAGGACGTGAAGAGTGTTGGCATGGATGTGTTGAGGCACCGCATTGGCGTGAGTTACGAGGCGGAGGCCGAAGCTGTGACGACAGAAATGGTGATCGAGAAGATTTTCGCTGGAGTTCCGGTACCCTAATCACCGGTCCGCCACTCTCATTTAGCCTATTCATGACTCGCGATCCCAAGGAGATTCTCAAAAAAATCCGCCGCATTGAGTTGCGTACGCGCAGGCTAGTGAACTCCACCTTCGCCGGTCAGTATCACAGCGTATTTAAAGGACGCGGGATGAATTTTGAGGATGTGCGCGAGTATGCTCCGGGCGATGAAATACGAGCGATCGACTGGAATGTCACTGCCCGCATGAATGCGCCCTATATTAAAAAGTTCACCGAAGAGCGGGAGATGACGGTGATGCTCTTGGTGGATGTGAGTGCATCGGGTATTTTTGGAAGCGTGGAATTGAGTAAGAGGGAACTCGCTGCCGAGGTCGCTTCATTGCTGGCCTTCAGCGCGATCAATAACAACGACAAGGTCGGATTGTTACTATTCTCCGACGAGGTGGAACTTTTTATTCCTCCGAAAAAAGGTCGTCTTCATACGCTGAGGCTCATTCGAGAGATGTTGTATTTTGAGCCTAAGGGAAAAGGGACGAACCTGACCATCGCCTTGGAGTATATGAACCGTGTCATTAGTCGTCGGGCTGTGGTTTTCATGATCTCGGACTTTTTAGCACCCGATTTCACAAAGGCTCTCAATGTGAGTAGTCGGCGGCATGATCTCGTGGCGATGCCAGTGACCGATCCCGGCGAGAGCGAAATCGCTGACGTCGGCATTATCACAATGGAGGATGCTGAAACAGGAGAGCAGATCGACATTAATACAAGTAGCAGGTCGGTGAGGAGGGGGGTGCTGAGCGCAAGCACCGATCATCGTCGTAGTCTCGAGTCCCTCTTCCGTAGTCGGCGTATCGATATCGTTCCTCTCTCCACAACGGAAGACTACCTCGTTGCGATCCGAGCATTCTTTGTTCAGCGAGAGCGTCGCATGGCTGCATGAACCCACCCGCACCAACTCCAGTTCCCATCCACGATATCGTAGGCCCAGTCTGGTTCTGGCCCTATCCCGTATGGGTGACGATTTGTGCCGCGTTTGCGCTTTTGGTGATTTTGGCGGGATTCATTTATTTGGCGAAGCGCTTGCTTAAACGCAAAAGTCGGATTCTTACCAACCGCGAGCGGGCTATTGCTGCATTGAGCGCGCTACGCGACCAGATGGCTGGATCTGATCCCTACACTTTTGGTGTTGAGGTCTCAAACGATGTTCGAAGTTACATTCAGTCCGAGCATGGACTCTTTGCGACGCGTCAGACTTCCATTGAGTTTCTTCAGTCGATCGCGGAGCACGCTCTTTTCACAGACAACGAAAAAGCGGGTTTGGGCGTGCTACTTGAGAGAACCGATTTGTTGAAGTTTGCTCGTGCTGAGGCTGGTGAGGCCGAAATGCTCGACCTTCTGGAAACGGCGGTACGATTTGTCCGTGGTGAGGTGACGTCCAGCAATTTTAAAAATGGAAAGGTGGAGGCATGAGAGACTTTTCTTTTGCCAATCCTTGGCTGCTTTGTCTGCTTTTGGTTGTTCCTTTACTTTCCTACTTGAAGGGGAAGTTTGGAGGTACGGCGGGAGTTTTATTTTCCACTACGGCCATGCTCGCTAAGATCGGTCAACGCCGCCGATCCAAGGCCGGCGGCATTCTGGCGGGGTTGGTCTATTTGAGCCTTGGATTATTCGTTATTGCCCTTGCTCGGCCGCAACTCGGTCGCATTGTGACGCGTGTACAGGCAACCGGCGTCGACATCATGCTCGCCCTAGACGTGTCTGGCTCGATGCTCGCTGAGGATTTTACGATAGGAAATAGTCGGGCGAACCGTATCGAGGCCGTCAAGCGGGTGACCGAGCAATTCATTCGTGAGCGTCCGAACGACCGCATCGGCATAGTTGCATTTGCGGGTCGGCCCTATTTGGTCAGCCCACTCACCCTCGATCACGATTGGTTAATACAGAATCTAGATCGGCTTCGGATCGGCCTTGTTGAGGATGGGACTGCGGTGGGTTCCGCTATCGCTTCTGCCTCCAATCGGCTTAAGGACAAGGAAGCCAAAACGAAGCTCATCGTTCTTCTCACCGATGGTGACAACAATGCCGGAAAAGTCATGCCACTCACAGCTGCCGAAGCTGCTAAAACTCTGGGGATCCGCATTTATACAATCGGTGCTGGAACGGAGGGGGAGGTGCCTTTTCCGATGACGAATGCATTTGGGCGTACAGTTTATCGTAATGTGCTTATGAAGTTTGACGAAAAGACACTCCAAGAAATCGCCGCCATCACCAACGGAAAATTTTTCCGCGCGACAGATACCGAATCGCTCAAAACCATTTTTGGCGAGATCGACAAGCTTGAGAAGTCCAAGATCGAAGTCGAAAAGACCGCCCAGTATCGTGACCTTTTTCACTGGTTCCTCATCCCCGGACTTGCCTGCCTGATTCTTGAAATGCTGCTTTCTCAAACGCTATGGAGACGATTGCCCTGACATTCGGTAATCCCCAATGGATATGGTGCCTCGCGCTGCTGCCAGCATTAGCGAGTGTTTACGTGTGGTCACTCCATCGCAGTCGCGTGTTGATTGCCAAGGTCGTGGCACCTCGCTTGCGGAGTCAACTCGCAGGATCAGTGTGTGTGTCACGGCGAGTTTTTCGAGCGCTCCTGCTCTTGCTGGCGATGGTTGGCGTGATTCTCGCTCTGGCTCAACCTCGTTATGGTTTTATTGAAAAGGAAACCAAGCAAATGGGTCGAGATGTGGTGATCGCGTTGGATACCTCGAAAAGCATGCTGGCGACGGATATCGCACCCGATCGTCTCACTCGGGCTAAACTTTTTAGCCAGGATCTCATGCGAATTCTTAAGGGGGATCGCGTGGGGCTTATTGCTTTTGCCGGTTCCGCTTTTTTGCAGGCGCCACTCACCTTGGATTACTCGGCCGTGACCAATTCACTGGATGAGATCGACACGAATGTGATTCCGAAGGGTGGGACGAATATCGCCGCCGCTATAGCCACAGCAAGGGAGGCCTTTGGCAAGGCTGAGGGACAGACTAGGGCGCTGGTGATTTTAACAGATGGCGAGGAGTTGGATGCCGATGGAATCGCTGCAGCTAAGCAGGCCGCCTCGGAAGGGATTCGCATTTTCACCGTCGGGATAGGCTCGACAACTGGATCACTTATACCTATGCGAACACAAGATGGGCGGCAGGATTTCGTGCGCGATGCTTCTGGAAAGCCTGTGAATTCCAAGTTGGATGCAGCTCGCTTGAACGAAATCGCTCAAGCGACAGGAGGAATTTTTGTGTCCATCGGACCCGATGCCGCCAAGGAGATATTTCAAAAAGGCATTGAGCCAATGGAGCTAACCGAGAACGGGGTTTTCACATCGCGTCAACCTATAGAGCGTTACCAGTGGCCGCTTGGGGTTGCGGTTTTTTGTCTGATGCTATCCGTTCTTCCAGGTGATCGACGCCGGAAGGTGCCGCTGGCTTTGGCTGTGCTCACCTTGTTTTTTACTACCACTCCCATGAGCCACGCTGGAACCAACGGCCTTCAAGATTACATGGCGGGGCAATTCGAGCAGGCTGGGGCTGCATTCGAAAAAGGACTCCAATCCGAACCTGATTCGCGTCCCTTGCAATTCAATGCCGGCGCGGCCGCTTACAAGTCTGGTAAGTTTGACCAAGCTATCTCGCATTTCACTAAAGCGCTCCTCTCTGAAGACAAAAAGCGCCGAGAGGAAGCCTCCTATAACCTCGCCAACTCCCTTGTTCGGACCGGTGAGGCGGCAAAGGAAAAAGAGGCTAAGAAGACGGCCTGGAAAAGTGCCATTGAGCATTACTCCGAAGCGCTGAAGCTCAATCCCGCAAATAAATTTGCCAAAGAAAATCACGATATCGTCAACAAGCTTCTGAAAGACCTCGAAAAACAGGAGCAACAAGACAAGAAGGATCAGAAGGATCAGAAGGATCAGAAGGACGATCAGAGCAAAGACCAGGATAAGAAAGATCAAGACCAAAAGGAAAAATCGGGTGATCAGGACAAGAATGACTCCGAGAAAAAGCCTGAGGACAAAAAAGAGGACGAGAAAGACCTCACGGATTCTGAGGACAAAAAGCCACAGGACTCGAAAAAGGATGAGAGCCAATCTGACAAAAAGAATGACCAGAATTCCCCTGCTCCTTCACCTACGCCGGGTGAAAAGAAGGAAGGGGATTTAAAGAATGCGAGGCCGGAGGAGCCCAAGCCCTCGCCTGAAAATCAAAAGCAGGATCAGGGTGTGGCTGGAGCGGAGGAGGAGAAGGCGGGTCAGATGTCGCCAAGTCAGGCGAGGGCTCTGCTTAATTCACTTCGGAACGAGGAGGGCAAAGTCAATCTCATGGAGCAGCAAACCTCGCAAGAGGTGCTTCGCGACTGGTAAAAAAATAATGAAAAAGCGAGTTGTTATTTTGTGGATGGGTTTTCTTTTGGCGGCTTCAGCCATTCTGCAAGCACAAGAGGCTACAGCGGGATTGAGCAGTCCCAGCACCAGTGTTGGGCAGCCTGTCGAGTTGGTCGTGACGGTTCGTGATAGCAGAAATGCGGAGGTGCCTCAAACTATCGATGTGGCGGGTCTGCGGATAGAGCTTTTTGGTCGGGCCACGAGGTTTGAAATGAACAATGTTAAGGTGACATCTTCTCTGACCTACACGTATTCGGTGGTGCCATTGAATGCGGGTGAGTTTACGATTCCGCCGATCGAGGTGAAGGTGGACAAAAAAACGCTGAAAACAGCTCCTGCCCGACTGTCCGTTATGGCAGGCGCTCCGCCGCGGCTTCCCAATGCCCCCTCGACTCGCGCAGACGTCCAGCCTCCCGCTGGGCAAGTGACACCGTATTTTGGGGATCTTCTTCTCTCGAAAAAGAAGGCCTATGTGGGCGAGGTGGTTCCAGCTGAGTTGAGGTATTACTTTAATTCCCGGATCAGCGGTGAAGTCGGAGATCGCCCGAATTTCGGAGGCGAGGGATTCACCGCTCAAAAGCTCACCCATGTTCCCAAGCGTGAGCAGATTGTTAATGGAGAAAACTATGTTGTTTTTGGTTTTCAAACTGGGATCACGCCTGTGAAGTTCGGCGCGCTCGAGATTCCGGCATCGAGTCTGGAGGCCCGATTGCAGGTTCCTGGAAGCCCCCCTCCCGGCTTCGCTGATATTTTCCAGCAGTTTGGCGGAGCGCTCCCGCCCGGTATGTTTACGAATAGTCGGGATGTGAGCATTGAGACAAAACCTGTCACGATAGAGGTGGTTTCTCTGCCGAAGGAGGGGAAACCGGAGAATTTCTCTGGAGCGATCGGTAAATTTAATATGGAAGCGAGTGCCAATCCGAAAAAAGCAGAGCCTGGAGAGCCTGTCACCATCAAGGTTCTGGTTTCAGGGCAGGGGAATTTTGATGCCATGGGGGCACCTGAGTTGACTGCAGACGAAGGTTGGAGGTCATACCCACCCACGGAAAAGTTCGATCCTACGGACGCTATTCATTTTTCTGGAACGAAGACCTTTGAGTTTGTTCTCATTGCCAAGCAAGAACGTTATCAGACTCCTGGGCTGAAGTTCACCTATCTTGATCCCGCTACGGGGAAATATGAATCGCTTACTCACCCCCCATTTGTTGTCGAGGCGAAGGCTGGAGAGGTTATGCCCACGCCAAGTCCGGTAGCCATTCCCGTTCCCTCAGAGACCCCCAAGCCTGTTATGTCGCCAATGATGCCGTTATCCCATGTAGGTGGCGAATCGAGTTGGATGCCACTTTTTAAGCGGCCCGTGTTTCTCTGGATTAATTTGTATGTCGCCTTCATTTGGGGTGTGGCGCTGATTTATACTTTGGTAAAAAAATTCACTCGCTCGAAGTATATGCGTGCTAGGGCGGAGGCAAGTCGTGTCCGTATAGCGATTGCCGAATTGGCGACTTGCGAGGATGCTGCTTTCTATGAATTGGCGTCGGGTTGTCTTGCTTCCATCGTTGGGGGAGATGCCGAAATGGCAGGCCAAATCCCTGGATTGACCGACGCAGAAAAAGAAGTCCTTCGCGTCTTGCAGGAGCGTGTTGCGGAATCCAAATATTCATCCAAGGCTGGAGTGAAGGCCACCTCCGATGAACGGGAGCGTGTCACTCAGGTCCTCGCCCGTGTTGTTATTCAATATGCAAAATAGAACCACAAGCTCCCTCCGAAGTGCCATTGCGACGGTGTTGTTACTCGTCGCGGCAAGCCCAGCTTGGAGTGATGATCTTTCTGATGCGAGATTGAGGGCGAGCAATGGCGACCATGCGGAGGCCATTCGCTTATTTGAGAGGCATCTCCAAACCGCGCGTCCATCGGCGTCTGTGTATTATGAGTTAGGCGGGGCGGCCAAGAAGTCTTCAAATCCTGCTTTAGCCGCACTGAACTTCCGTAGGGCGTTGATTTTGGATCCCCTTTTTGATTTAGCTCGAAAGGACTTGGTGGAAACGAACCTGGCACTTGGAGTTTCGTCTGATTTTACGGATTGGAAGACGGGCGTTGCCAGTAAAGTGCCACTCAACCCAATTCTCCTTACTGGGGTCGTTCTATTCTGGTTGGGTCTTTTTATTTTAGTGACTGGCTTCCATTCGCGAACGCGACGTTTTTGGGATGTGGGTTTGATTTCAATCGGGGCGGTGTTGATCGCTCTTGCTTGGGTATGTGATCCGCGGGTGAATTTGATTCGGCAAAGGTTTATCATGTCTCCACAGGGTTGTGAGGTTTTCAATACGCCTGTCGAAAACTCCGAGAAGGTCACGAAGCTTCCGCAGGGAAGTGTGGTGACAGCCATTTCTGAACGCGGTCGGTGGATTTATGGTCAGTTGCCGGGTGGAGCGAGAGGATGGTTTCTGAGCGAGGGGCTCGAGTCCGTGATTCCGACAAAGTGAGGGGACCCAATCGCTGAATATTTTAGTTGGTCACGTGTTCGCGGAAATGGTCTGTTTTGAAAATGAATGAATCCTATCACTGAGACAACGGAAACGATGATTCCGACTGGTTGGATAGAGCCAGGTGCGCCGCCGTTGGAAATCGACTTCGGATGTCACCGTGGAGCTTTTTTTATCGGTATGGCGGCGATGAATCCTGGCACTCATTTTCTCGGTTTGGAGAAACAGGCGGATCGTGTGAATAAATGTCTTCGAAAGATTGGGCGTATGGGTCTCGCGAATGCTTTTGCAGTTCAAGGGCTGGGATCCGAGCCTCTTCAAAAACTGGTTCCGTCGGCTAGCGTGACCACGTTCCACTTGTATTTCCCCGATCCTTGGCCGAAGCGCCGGCATGCTGGACGACGCGTTTTTCAGGCCTCTTTTCTCGAAGAGATTCGTCGCGTGTTGCGACCGAGTGGGACATTGAGATTAATGACGGATTGCGAGTCCTACTTTTGCGAAATGAGAGATCTCACTCGAGTCGGATGGAGTGAGTTGCCATGGAATGATGGCCGGGAAACTGTGGAAACCGCATTTGAAAAAAAATTTCGAGCGATGGGCATGAAGCCACATCAAGTCTGCTTGCGGTCGATTGCTAGGGATTCGTTTCTAGCAGCTTAAGTTCTTCGGGACGGATTTGGGACTTGTTGATGCGGGAAGCGATCTCCTCGGCTTCTTGGTTCTTTCCTGCCGCTTGGAGGACAGCCACGCGCACGCACTTCAATGAATCCTTGGCATTTTGCCAATCGATTTCTTTTGCTTTACAAGTGGCGTTCGCCTTTTCGATTTCCCCCATTTTAAGAAGCCCAAGTGCTGCGGAACTTATGGCGGGGAGTGAATCGGGCGAATGCTTGAGTAGACTCAATGCCTTCGCTGCGGCTTCGGTTGTATCTCGGCCTACAAGCAGTTCTAGATAAGCTTGCTCGATTTGTTGCCCGGTGAGGTTAGGGAACGATTGAAGAAACTCATCATAAACAGCGAGGAGGTTTTCAGCTGGATCGTTTTTAGGCCAATTACGAGTGATGCCAAGATATCCCTCCAAGGCCGTATCTCTGCGGTGGGCTAGAATGCGGTAAGCTTTAATTGACTGTTCGGGTTCGCCGATTCGAAATGTGTAGGCGGCGACAAAAGATGCAATTTCGGGTTTTTCAAAAGCCAAGATCCGATGCATTTCTCGCCACAGGTCATCGGCTTCGATTTCTTTTCCGGCTTTTTTTGCGGCCCGCGCCAGAAAGAGGAGACGAATACTTTCGGAAAGTCCGACGACGGTATCGGCATCGAGAAGGGTGAATACATCCCCCCAGCGGTCGAGTCCGGCATGGGCATCGAGATAAACAAGAAGCCAGTCCGCATCAGAAAGCGCCCGGTCTTTACCAATGAAGTCGATGGCTTCTTTGTAGTCAAAGCGTCGATTAAGCCATCGTGCAAACGCAATGGCATCTGGGGTCGGGGCTGAGTAGCGGGAAGTGGCGAGATCCGCGATGATCTTCTTCTTTCCCTCTGGTTTTTCAAAAATTAGGAGGTCAGCAACCACGAGAGCATCATCACTGGTGTGGAGTGGGTGCGCTTGGATTTGTGCTGCGATTTCACTTGGTCGGATCGCGCTATT
>CAMDOJ010000054.1 GCA_945903555.1 Chthoniobacter flavus | reverse complement strand
AGCGAATACGCAGATGCCTCGAACGATGTGACGGGAAACATCCATAATGATCTTACTGAGGTCCGTTCTCACGGTGGGGAAGTCCGCTATATCGGATCTGTTGTTTTTAGTTCGACCAAACTTTTAAATCATCATTTCGGTCACCTCCCAGAGAAAGTTCGTGCCTGTTGCCAGAAGCTTGCCACGCGAACCTCGGCAGCAGAAATCCGAACGATGGTGGATAGTTTTCAAAACCTCCGCGTGCTGGTGATCGGTGATACCATTATTGATCAATACGCTTGCCTGAGCGTTCAGGGTCTCACCTCGAAGAATCGCATTATTTCAGGGCGCTTTCTGCATCAGGATACTTACTTAGGGGGTGCCCTCGCCGTGGTTCGTCACGTGAAGGAATTTTGCTCCAACGTGAGATTCGTAAGCCTTCTTGGTACGGAACCCTGGGTTGATGAATTGGTAGGCGGGGTGCTTTCTGAAAAGGAGGATGCCACTTTGCGCGAGGAAACTTTCACTACTGTTGTTAAGAAACGTTATGTCGAACCGCTCTTTGCAGGAAACGAACTCTCAAAACTTTTTTCGATTAACTACCTGAATGACGAACCTCCGTCTGAGGCGGTTCAGCAAAGGTTATTTGACTCGATTCGTCGGGAGATGAAATCCTGCGATGTGGTGCTGCTCACGGATTTCGGTCATGGCCTCATGCAAAAAAAACTTCGCGAACTCGTGCAGGAGGAGGCTCCGTTTTTAGTTCTGAATTGCCAGACGAACAGCAATAACCATGGCTTTAATATCATCACTCGCCAATACCAGCGCGCCGATGCTTTCTCGCTGGATAATCACGAGATTATGCTCTCCTGCGGTCTAAAAAACTTTGATGCCGAGGGTGAGTTGGCAGCGATTGCTAAGAGCTTTGGATCAAGCTATGCGTGGTTAACTCGCGGCAGTGTGATGACTCTCGGCCTCGCTGCAGGCTACGAGCCCTCCGAGATTCCTCCGCTTGTCACTGAGGTCACGGATACAGTGGGTGCGGGTGACGCCTTTTTCTCTGTCGCAGGCTTAGCGGCTGTGCAGCGATTGCCGTTGGATGTAGCGACATTTCTTGGTCAACTAGCCGGAGCGCAGGCGGTCAATATCGTCGGTAACGAACGCCCGATATCCAAGGCGGATCTTCTCAAGGGTGCCATGTCTCTGCTGAATTTCTAATACTATGCGTTGTATCGTCACGGGAGCCTCGGGCTTCATTGGTAGTCACCTTGTGGATGCCCTCCTTGAAGATGGGCATGAAGTTCTTGGGGTCGATGATCTCAGTACTGGTCGGCTGAAAAACTTGGATGCGGCTAACAAGAGTGGCGCCTTCCGTTTTCTTGAGAAAAACATCCGCGATCTTTCTAAAGACGGTCTGCCATTGTCTGATTGCGATTGGTTTTTTCATCTTGCAGGGAGAGCCGACCTCGTGCCCTCGATCGTCAATCCGGAGGACTATTTTCAGGTCAATGTTGATGGCACCTTTAGAGCGCTTCAGTTGGCCCGCGAGCTTGGCGTGAAGAGGTTCCTCTACGCTGCCAGTTCCACCTGCTATGGGATTCCGGACACTTATCCCACTCCTGAATCCGCGCCCTGCAAGCCGGAACATCCCTATGCTCTCACGAAACTCATGGGTGAGGAAATGGTGATGCATTGGCAGAAAGTTTACCAACTCTCCACGCTCTCACTTCGCCTCTTTAATGTCTATGGGCCTCGTAGTCGTACTACCGGAGCCTACGGAGCTGTCTTTGGTGTTTTTCTGAAACAAAAGCTCGCTGGGGTTCCGTTTACTGTTGTGGGTGATGGGACACAAACGCGCGACTTCACGTTTGTGTCCGATGTGGCTTCTGCATTCCTCGCCGCCGCCAAATCCGATGCCCAAGGCGAGATCTTTAATATCGGGTCCGGTCACAGCTACGCTGTTAATCGCCTTATTGAACTGCTTGGTGGCAACAAGGAATTTATTCCGCGCCGTCCCGGTGAGCCGGACTGCACTTTTGCCGATACGCAAAAAATCACTTCCCGAATCGGATGGACGCCCTCCATCACGCTAGAGGAAGGCGTCTCACGTATGATGGCTGTCATTGACGACTGGCGCGATGCCCCCCTTTGGAATCAATCCACCATTGCCGAAGCCACGGCAGACTGGTTTAAGCACCTTGGACACACTTCATGAAAAGGAGCAACACTGCCCTCCTTGCAGATTGACTTCATGGATGTAAGAAACTATCTTACTTTTCATGACAACTTTGCTTTCCACCAAGGGGCAGGTCGTGCTCCCATCTCCCATACGCCGACTTGATCGGCTCCGCGGTGGTGAGTCGTTCGATATTGAGCGTTTGGATTCTGGAAAATACCTCCTCACTCTCAACACTCCGCCCTCCAACCAAGGCCTGGTCGATCTTCTTGCATCCTGCCCAGTGAAAGGCTGGTTTGAACCAATCCACTCCGAATCCACAGACACATTGTGAAATATATTGTCGATGCCAATCTACTGAGTGAGGCCACCAACCCTGATCCCGCGCCACAGGTTTTGGAATGGCTACGGCTCAATGAGGCGCAGTTCGCGGTGACCCCGGTCATTTTAGGAGAACTTGAATACGGGATCCTGCTTCTCCCCTCGAGCAGAAGAAAAAAACAACTCGAAGTGTGGTTTGAAAAAATACGCTCCACTGCTCACTGTCTCGACTTCGACAGTAAGGCTGCATCATCATGGGCCCGTCTGCTGGCCCACCTCAAATCAAAGGGCCACGCCATGCCAATCAAAGACAGCCTGATTGCCGCATCGGCGATCGCCCACAACCTCACCATGGCTACGCGCAACATCCGCGATTTTAAAAATGCCAGAGTTCCTTTGATAAACCCTTTCGAAACGAATTGATCCTCGCCTCGTAATCCTTTCCATCCTTAAAAATCCGTTCATGAAAAATCCCAACCTCAAAACAATCCTCGTTACTGGCGGCGCTGGCTATGTCGGCTCTGTGCTCACTCCTCTTTTGCTTGAAGCCGGCTACCATGTCCGAGTTCTTGATCTTCTGATCTATGGGGGTCAAGTTTTTGACGGAATTCCTGCCAATGACCGCGCGCGATTGGAAGTCATCCAAGGCGACATGCGTGACGAGCTTCTTCTGCGGCGCGCTTTATCGGGTTGCGATGCAGTTATCCATCTCGCGTGTATTTCCAATGACCCGAGTTTCGAGCTCGATCCAGCTCTGGGCCGCTCGATCAATTTTGATGCGTTCCTTCCTCTTGTTGATATCGCCAAGGCAAGCGGCGTGCAGCGTTTCATCTACGCTTCCTCTTCCAGCGTCTATGGAGTAAAGGAAGAGCAAAACGTCACCGAAGACCTCCCACGCGAACCTCTCACAGACTACTCCCGCTTCAAAGCCATGTGTGAGGACGAACTCGAGAAGCGCCGAGCTCTAGGCTTCACTACACTAACGCTCCGTCCCGCCACCGTTTGCGGTTGGTCGCCGCGGCTTCGTCTCGACCTCTCTGTGAATATTCTGACCAATCATGCCGTCAACAAAGGGAAAATCACCGTTTTTGGCGGAAGTCAGCTTCGGCCCAATTTTCACGTTCGCGACTGCGCCGAACTTTATGTGAAATGCCTCGCCCTGCCTGCCGCTCAGATTGACGGCAAAGTTTTCAATGCCGGTTACCAAAATCTTTCCCTCGACGCCATTGCTGAGAAGGTTCGCGAGGTCGTTGGAAGCCAAGTCGAAATCACCCATACTCCCACCGACGACAATCGCTCCTACCACATTTCCTCGGATAAAATCCTCCGCGAACTCGGCTATGCCCCACGATTCACCATCGAAGATGCGATTCGCGAACTCACCGAAGCATTCCGCTCTGGAAAAGTCGCCGACCCGCTCACAAATCCGCTGTATTTTAACATCAAGCGCATGCAGGAAGTGCATTTGAAGTAAGTGGTTCGTTGCATTATATCAACAGCTCGGTTTTATCGTTTGTTAGTTCTATCGTCTGTGACAAAGGTAGTCACATTTTCGAATCAACTTGACTTCTTTCCATTTGTGAAATAGTCATGTTGGTATGATAATGGTCAATCTTGCTGAGGCAAAAAAACACCTGGCCCATTATACACGGCTTGTGAAAGGTGGTTCCGTAGTGGTGCTTTGCGAAAGAAATAAGCCAATTGCAGAAATTCGTCCACTTGGCCACCCTTCAGTGAAGCGTCCTAAAAGAAAAATCGGACTTATGAAAGGCCTCTGTCCTATCGGATTGGATTTTCTAAAAGAAGATTTGGAGACGGGTGAGGAGTTTTACAAAACTTCGATTTTCCCCGACATAGTACCCAAGTCCCAGTTGTGAAATGCCTTCTCGATACGTGCGCTTTCCTTTGGCTGAGTGACCGCACAGATTGTCTTTCCGCAAAGGTTAATGAGTTAGTGAGCGATGCCGAGAACGAGCTTTTTGTTCATCAAGCAACAACTCTTGAAATCCAACTCAAATACGATAAAGGGAATCTATCTCTGGTCATTCCGCCCCATAAATTTATTCCTGAAGCGATCGCTAAGCATAAGTTGCTCTATAACGCTTTTTCGGATGCGGATATTTTCTTTCTCGAAAAGTTACCCACTCACCACCGTGATCCCTTCGACCGAATTCTGATTTCTCATGCCATTATCAACGGGCTTACCATAATCAGCCCAGATCCACTCATTTACCAGTATCCCGTAAACACGATTTGGTAGCTCCTGCTTTGAACTCCGGGCTCGGCAGCCAAGTCCAAATCGATCATCCCCCCCACAGACGACAACCGCGCTTACCTCATTTCCTCGGATAAAATCCTCCGCGAACTCGGCTATGCCCCCCGATTCACCATCGAAGATGCGATTAGCGTACTCACCGACTCCCTCCACGCTGCAAAAGTCGTCGACCCACTCACCAATCCGCTTTATTTTAACATCAAACGCATGCAGGAAGTGCATTTGAAATAAAAACCTCTATTTGATTCATGCTTCCATTTGTGTATACATGAACTCATGAAAACGATCACGCTAGATGATGTTGCTTATTTGCGCTTAAAATCATGGAAGCGTATTCCTAGTGAATCTTTTTCATCGGTCGTGAAACGTGTTTTACCCGAACCAGGAACGCTGGGGGCTCTCCTTAATTTTATTGAGACGCATCAGACCCGTTCCCTTTCATCAAATATACTGCTTGAGGAATCTGTCGAAGATCGATCCAGCGCGAAGCAAGATCCATGGACCTAATTGCCGAAACATCCTATTTGATCGGACTCTGGCGAGGTCAGTCTTGGGCTACCTCCTATGCGGCTTCTAATTCCTCTAAATCCCTTGGAATTCCATGGATCGTTCTTGGCGAATTCTGGCATGGTTCAGTTCACGCTGGTCATGATTCCAAGATGGTCAGCGAGTTCCTTGCCGTTCGCCTTCCACTCATAGAACCGGCTCCTATTATTCCAGTTTATGCTCAAATTTGCTCCAAGCTACAATCTGACCCTGTTTATAAATTAATCGGCCAAAATGATCTTTGGATTACTTCAGTCGCGGTTGCGCTTAATAAACATCTTCTCACACGCAATCGCCGCCATTTTAAAAGCATCCCAGACATCCGACTTGAGGTTCTTCAACCATGAACTCTGACCTCGAAACCCACGCCAGAGAAATCCGCTACCGCCTCATTCGTATGTCGCATGAGGCCCAAAGCGCCCATCTTGCCGGTGCACTTTCCTGCGTGGATTTGCTTGTGGCGTTGTATTGGCGTGTTCTCAAGATCGATCCCGCCTGCCCAAACGATCCGAATCGCGATCGGCTCATTTTCAGTAAAGGTCATGCGGTGAGCGCCCTCTACGCGACTCTGGCGAAGCGTGGTTTTTTTCCCGAAGAAAAACTCGCCCGCTACAATCAGCACGGCGCCTCGCTCCCTGAGCAACCTTGTCCGGATATGACTCCTGGTGTGGAATGGGCGACTGGCTCCCTAGGCCACGGTCTTGGCGTTGGTCTTGGCGTGGCGCTGGCTTCCTCCATTCAGCAAAATCCACATTCCACGTTTGTGATCATGAGTGATGGCGAGTGCCAAGAGGGGAGCGTATGGGAGGCAGCCATGCTTGCTCCGAAACTCAAAACTGGGCCGCTTACTGTGCTTGTCGATTTTAACGGATGGCAGGCTACTGGGCGATCCCGCGACATCATGCAAATGGAGCCGTTGGCCGAAAAATGGGCCAGTTTCGGATGGGATGCCTGTGAGCTCGATGGACACTCGATAGACGAAATCCTATCCTCCCTCGAAAAGCCACGCGATCATCGTCCGCGGGCTATCATCGCTCGGACAGTTAAAGGCAAGGGGGCGTCCTTCATTGAGGACGATAACAATTGGCACTACCGCTCTCCAACCGCCGATGAAGTCGAAAAAGCCGCACAAGAACTTGGTATCGTGAGTTAGTGTTTTATACTTTCATATTACTTTTTAGCTTGAAGGTGTTTTTATACGTTATACATTATGCTGTATGGTTAGAACGCAGATTTATCTTACAGAGGATGAAAATTCTTCCATTTCGCGTTTGAGTCAGCTTCTTGGAAGTGGAAAAAGTCAGATCATTCGTCAAGCGATTGATGAATTTATACTTAAGAGGGAGACCTCAAGAAGATTGAATGCTCTGCGCGAGGCCCGTGGAATGTGGGCGGATCGAACAGATATCCCTGACCTCAGAGTCCAACGTGAATCTTTTGATCGCTTTTAATGGCTATTCTCATCGATACCGACATTTTAATCGACTATCTTCGAGGCATTAACAGTGCGGTTGCATTTGTCGAAGAGCATTCTGCCGAAGCACATGTTTCAGCCATTAATATCGCCGAACTTTATCAAGGTGTGGGTGCGGGAATAGAACAAGTTAAACTTGCCAAAACACTGACAGCGATCACGTGTCTGCCGACTACATCGGAGACAGCGGAACTCGCCGGCCTTTTTTCACGAGATTTTCGCCCTTCGCATGGTTGTGGATTGGCTGACTGCCTCGTTGCTGCAACAGCTCAACTTCACGGCTTATCCCTAGCCACCCTCAATTCGAAGCATTTCCCCATGCTTAAGGATGTGATTGTGCCCTACCAAAAAAATTAAGCCCTGCCATTCCACCTCTTCGATTTCCTTCAGGTATTCACTTTTTTAACAAAACGCTCTCTCTGACATGCGCAACGCCTTCGCTGATGAAATATTGAAACTCGCTCTCGCCGATGAGCGCATCGTGGTTTTGAGCGGCGACATCGGGAATCGTCTATTCGATAAATTCAAAGAAGCGATGCCGACTCGCTTTTACAACTGCGGTGTCGCTGAAGCCAATATGATCTCACTGGCTTCAGGATTAGCTTCCAGTGGCCTGCGCCCGCTTTGTTACACCATTACTCCATTTGTCACGACCCGCTGTCTGGAGCAAATCAAGCTCGATGTTTGCTATCACGAAATGCCGGTCACCATTGTTGGCACTGGGAGCGGTCTTTCCTATTCGGCCCTTGGCTCCACGCACCATTCGTTTGAAGACCTAGCTATCATGCGCAGTCTTCCGGGAATGAATGTGCTAGCTCCTGCGGATGCTCCGGAACTCCGCTCTGCTCTTCGTTGGGCATTTGCGCAAAGCCAGCCTGCCTATCTGCGCATCGGTAAAAAAGGGGAGCCAATTTTGACTGAGGAGACGCCCTTTATGGCAGGTTGCTGGCAGCGCCTTCGTAGTGGTTCTGACGTCACTCTTCTTGCGTGCGGTACGATAGTCGGTGAGGTTCTCGCCGCCGCCGAGCTTCTAGCAAAAAAGAATATCCAAGCCACTGTCTGGAACTGCGCGAGTGTGAAGCCTCTCGATTTGGAAGCGCTCAATAATCTAGGTTCTGCTCCCGTATTTGCTATTGAAGAGCACTCCGTCCTGGGTGGTTTTGGATCCGCTGTGGCGGAATGTTTATCCTCTCAAAAGCACCCACCTCGTCTGATTCGCTTCGGTATCCCCGACGAGTTCTTGCATGACTGCGGCGAGCAGGAAGAGGCGCGTAGTCACTGCGGCATCGATGCCGAAAGCCTTGCGCGACGAATTGCCGCCGAGATCGCATGATCGCTCTCGACCTCGATAATACGATCATCTGTTACGACGAAGCCTTTCGCGCTGCCGCATCTTTACTCGATTGCCTTCCTGCTGTTGGCATCGCAATCAGCAAACCTACCATCAAAGCCGCTGCCCTTGCCAAAGGAGGCAACGATCTTTGGACCCTCCTCCAAGGCCTCGTCTATGGTGAGCAAATCGGGAAGGCCACACTTTACCCCGGTTGTGCTGACTTCGTTGCCGCATCGAGAGAAGATATCGTCATCCTAAGCCACAAAACACAATTTCCTGTTCTTGGCTCAAGGTGCGATCTTCGCAAAGCGGCTACCATCTGGCTTGAATCGACTCCGCTAGCGCATCTGCCATTGCATTTCTTCGATACCCGCGATGAAAAAGTGGCCGCGATTGCAGCTTTAACTCCTAGAGCGATTATCGACGACCTCCCTGAGGTTTTCCTCACGGTAGGATTTCCCTCATCCACCACCTTCTTCCTCTTCGATCCAGTCCAAGCTCATTCAGATTGGTCTCTCACTCCACGTGTCATCTCTTGGTCGAACGCCGGTGATCAAATTTTGACTTCCTAAAAAATGACGCCGACCGAAACCGCTTCCAGCCTGCTTGCTCAATTGGGGAAGTCCGCTCCCCAAGAAGTGCTGCCTCTTCCCGGCGGTCGTAATAACCGCGTTTGGCGTGTGGAATGCGGCACTGAAGCCTACCTTCTCAAAAGCTATTTCTGGAGTGAGTCAGATCCCCGTGATCGACTTGGACAGGAATGGGCATTTCTCGATTTCCTTCAATCCATCGGCTCCCTTAAAGCTCCTGAGCCACTCGCAAAAGATTCATCCACACGCTTTGCCCTGCTAGAATTCATTTCAGGCAATCCACCGCAAGAAATAGGCGAATCCGACATCCTCGATGCCAGAGAGTTCCTTGCGGAAATGAACGCCCAACCAGCATTCGCCAAAAACCTCCCTTCCGTCTCCGAAGCTTGCTTCTCGATCCAGGCACACCTCGAGACCACCGCGGCACGCATCAAGCGCCTTCAGCAAATCCAGTCCACCAGCGAGGATCATGAGAAAGCCGTGGTCTTCATTCGCGACACTCTCCTTCCCCTCTGGCACGAGCTCCGCAAAAGAATCGAAGCTCTCCCAGACTCCGCTCGCCACGAAATTCTCGCTCTTTCAGAGCGCTGCCTCTCCCCCTCTGACTTCGGCTTCCACAACGCCCTTCGGCAATCAGATGGCACACTCCGCTATGTCGATTTCGAATATGCCGGCTGGGACGACCCCGCAAAAACCCTCATCGACTTCACCAACCAACCTGACCGCCTCCTATCGGAAAGCCTCGCCGCTCTTTTCCTCGAAAAAACCATCCCCCTCTTTCGCAATCCCAACGCCCTCCATCGGCGCCTCGGCCTTCTCACCCCCCTCTACCAAATCAAATGGGCCTGCATCTGCCTCAACGCCTTTTTTCCCCACCGCCCGCTCGATCCTGCCCACCCAATCCCCCTCCAACTATCCCGCGCCAATGTGATGGCCTCGCGAGCAAACAACGAATTCGCCAAAACGCCTCATTGATTTTTCCAGTCTCAGGTCTCAAGTTTCAAATTTCTCTTCTTATGTCCCAACTCCGTCATTTCGTCACTCCACTTCACAAAGCCACCAACCGCGATGTCATTGCTCGCATGGTCGATGACAAAGTCGCCTGCATGCTCAAAGCCAAGGAATATGAGCTCGACTACTGGGATGGCGACCGGCGCTTCGGCTACGGTGGATACAAATATCTTGCTGGCCGCTGGAAACCCGTTGCCCAAGCTCTCATCGACACCTACGGGCTCAAAGCCGGTTCTCGCGTGCTCGATGTCGGTTGTGGAAAAGGATTTCTCCTTTACGAAATGCAACTCCTCGAGCCCGGACTCGAGATCGTCGGATTCGACATCTCAAAACACGGTCTCGCCAGCGTGCATCCAGAGCTCAAGGCCAATCTCTTCATCCACCGCGCCCAGGATTCATATCCTTTCGAGGACCAATCCTTCGATCTTGTTATCTCCCTCGCCACGCTCCACAACCTTCGCATCTTCGAGCTTCAGGCCGCCCTCGGCGAAATCCAGCGCGTCGGAAAACAAGGCTACATCATGCTTGAGAGCTATCGCAACGAGCAGGAGTTGTTCAATGTTCAGTGTTGGGCGCTCACATG
>CAMDOJ010000053.1 GCA_945903555.1 Chthoniobacter flavus | reverse complement strand
GTCTGGCAACTTTCCTAAAATAACTGTCCACCTATAGCTTGGCCACCCGCCAATAGCTTCGATTTTTACAGGGCTCAAAGAAGAAGTGTAGGGATAGCTTCTGCCAACGATACCAAAAGCGAGGGGGCTAATCGTGGTAATCTCGAGTTGGGGCTTAACGACGATTTCAAATGACTTGGTTGCATTCCCCTTCATGACCGACGCTTCACTAACGGTAATATTAGCTGTAAAGTTACCCGCTTGAGTGAAGTTGCCGCAGATTTTTCCCGTAGTTGAATTAATAGTGAGGCCCGGAGGTAGTCCTGTCTGACTCCAAGTATATGGCTGGTCGCCACCTCGGGCCTTGACCTCAAAGCAACCAGCGTCATCTCCCACTCTCGCGCATATGAAAAGTTTATCTGTGATAAATTCTGGAGCAGGTCGAATGGTAATACGGCACTCTTTTTCTACAGCCATTCCGTTGGCATCGGTGACTTTGAGTCGAAAAACAAAGAGTCCGTATAAAGTAGGCTTCCCGCTAATAGCCCCAGCGAGACTGAGCGTGAGACCGTCGGGAAAGCGGTTAATGGCACCCGTTGGGAGTGGACTGGTTGAAGGTCCAACCGACCACTTATATTCCTTCTTTCCGCTTGTTGCTTTGAGCAAGACGAGGGGATAAGGAAACCTTTCGAGCCCCTCTGGAAGCGGGCAATCCGTAACAATGGTCGGCGAGACGGGCGGATTGATCGTGAGGCTGAATGTTTTCGTGTTATTTCCGAGTACAGCATCTGTGGCGGTGATGTTAAATGTGAAGGTTTGAGGTTGCGTGAAGTTGCCAGATAACTTCGGATTGGGCCTTGGAATCCCACTCAGCGCGCCAACGGTATTAAACGTCATCCCTGGTGGAATTTTGCCGGCAGAAAGACTCCAGTTGTAGCCCGTGGGCTTGTCTGGCGTTGGCAGGAAGCGAATGCCATCCCTGGCTTGAAAAATTACACCTCCAGCCCCCTGCACATAGGGCACATCCATCTGCCCGGGAGAGAGGGGGCTTGTTGTAGTGATAGTGGGCGGGCTCGCCTTGACTACTCGAATTGTTATTGGGGGGCTAGAATCATGCACCTCACGCTTGTTGCTTTTATAGTATTGAACTGTGAACGTAAAGTTCCCCTCCACCTTGGGAACCCCGCTCAAGACGCCGAGTTGATTCAGGGTCAATCCGGGGGGAAGAGAGCCTGTTTTTTTAATGCCAAAAAAATAAAAAGCGCGTGGTTCTTTGGTATTGTTTGATGTAAATGATATAGGCGTTAGCTTTGTATTGACAGTTAGGTTGCCATTAATGGTGATGGGCAAAATGTCAGCGAACGAGTCAACCGCGCTGAATCCCATTAAGAGGGCCGTAAAAATAAGCAGAAAGTGTTTTTTCATTAAGACAAAGCAAGACATGGCGCAGGCAATCGACGCAAGACCGCGCCAATTGGAAGCAATTCTTATACCAACCGCAGCCATGGAAGGGTCTCATGGACATTTTCAAAGATTCCATAATTGGCACGGCATTTGCTTCCCATCAAGCATGTATCCACTTCTCGCCATTGCCGCAGCCAAACTCGGGTCGAATATCATTAATAATGTGGCAGCCAATGTCGCCGATAATGCCAAGGCGACATCGGAATCGAATGCCGCAAAGAAGGCCGCTTTTGATCAGATGATGGCCAAGGTCGCCGCCTCTCCAAAAGCAAAAAATACCGACTTCCTTCGCGGGGAGGGCATCGCCAGTCGTGCTGATGCGGAACTCGCTCTCCATCAAATCTCCCAAAAAATCCTCCAATCGCCCGAAGTTTCGGCGATCACGGGCGGCGGGTCAGGGGCTTTTGATTTGAAGTTTCTTTCAGACGGAAATGTGTCGGTGAAAACAGCGGACGGCGTTGAACATAGCGTTAGCTTGGATGGCAAACTCAAGGAAACCTCACAAAAAGCCCACCAAATCATGGAGAGCGTGAATGTTGCCTTCCCGCAAAACTCAAGCGGCATGGATAATGACCAAGGGCATCTTCACATTGTTCCCGGCGGCCGAACGACTCTTTGCGTCTAAAGCCAAAGACGACTCCAAATCAGTCCAAGCCAATAAACATTCACGCCACCCATCCACTTGGGTGGTTTTTTATTTTTCACCTTATAACTGGCTCATACCAAAGGCCGCTTACTTTTGGATTTTTGAAAAGCGGCACAACCGTCTCTCCGATCCGTAGGCACAGCCCGTGTGCGTTGGCGTGCTCCTTGGTTCCAATGGGGCAGGAGCTGAGAGCAAGCAGACCAGTCTCAACACGGCCGAGACGGCCATGCCCCCTTCTTTTGCGGTTCAAAGTCCAACTTCAAAGGGACAATGGTATCACAGGGCGCTCAGGTGATTTTACCATCCCGTTCGGGAGAATCAAAAAATCATCACCATCATCAAAGCGGCAATTTCTGCCGCATCGAGAGTTTCGAATATGGAATGATCTTCCGGCGACACGGATCACTTGAGGCACTTGAGAAGTCAACGGAAGATGGCACAGGGTATGCTAGGTAATCCGATATGGAAATGGTTGCCTCACTCTTCAACAGCGATAATTACACGGCTGTGAAAAAAATGATGGACGTCGCGGCCCTTCGCCACGCTGCCATCGCGAGCAATATCGCCAACGTATCCACCCCTGGCTACAAGCGCGTCGATCTAGGACGAACCTTTGAGCAGGAGCTTATTAAAACCATCGACGGTCGAGATGCCTCCAAAATCGCGGCATTGGATCCCTTGCTCGAAACAGATTCTCTCACGCCATCCACACGCGCCGATGGTAATAATGTCCAACTGGACTCGGAACTTCTCAAACTGACAACCAATACCATGAATTTCGATGCCCTATCGCAGTTCGCGAGCGGATCACTGAAGCAGCTCCGAACAGCCATCACGGGTCGCCCGGCTTAATTTTACCCCCAACTAAAACATGAATATCCTAGGAGCCAGCAGCATCACCGGAAGCGCTCTCGACGCTGAAAAAATTCGAGTTGATATCACTTCGCAAAACATAGCCAACGCCAATACGACAAAGGGCATCGACGGCAAGGCCTACCAGCGCAAGATTGTGGCCTTTGAATCGATTCTCGATGCCGCTAACGGAAATGGCCTCCAAGGCGTTCGGGTTTCTGAGATTTTCGCAGATCAATCCAAAGGTGAACTGATCAACAACCCCCAGCACCCGCACGCAGACAATGAGGGCAACGTTCAAATGCCTAATGTGAACATGGCTTTTGAGATGGTGGACATGATGACAGCCACTCGCTCCTACGAAGCCAATTTGGCCGTGGTACGCAATGCCCGCCAACTCGCCAACCAAGCCCTCTCCATCGGAAGATAACCCATTTGATTTTTTAATATTATGATACCCATCTCTTCTATACCCGCAAACAGCTTCACTGGGGCCGCCGCCCCATTGACCATGCGCAACTTTCAAGCCGACCTAGAGCGCACAAGTGGCTTAAAGGAATCCGGCCTCACCTCGGGCGCGACTCAAGTATCCGGGGCAGACCCTTTTGGCACGATGATGAAGAAATTTGTAAATGAGGTGGACTCGAAGATGAAGGTGTCGGCGGCGGAGCACAACAAGGTGATGACTGGCGAGTCGACCAATCTCCATCAGGCTGTGCTCGCAGGTCAAGAATCAAGTGTGGCCTTCACCCTCATGGTCGAGCTTCGCAACAAACTTGTGGAGAGCTACCAAGAACTCATGCGTGCTCAGGTCTGATTTTACCTGAGCTGACTTGACTTTATTGCCGCCCAATCTCACTGATGAAACAGTTTTTCCAGCAGATCACTAATATATGGACTGAGCTAGGCACTCCGCAGCGGACCATCGTATCCGCGGCCGCTGTTGCTGTCGTTGCCGGCATTGGAGCCCTTCTATTCTGGGCCCAGAGTCCCGACATGAAACTCCTTTATGGGAAACTGGGGGAAAAAGAAGCTTCCGAAGTGGTGGCGGTTTTGGAGGAAAAAAATATCCAATTTGAATTGCGCGGCGGGGGAACCTCGATCTACGTCCCCGCAAAAGACGTCTATCGCGTTCGCATGGATCTTGCCGCAAAAGGCCTACCCAATTCGGATGGGGTCGGATTTGAAATCTTCGATCGGAGCAACTTTGGCATTAGTGATTTCGTTCAACGCACCAACTATTCGCGCGCGCTCCAAGGGGAATTGAGCCGCACCGTCGCTCAAATGAAAGGAGTTAAGTCTGCACGAGTGATGGTGGTCATGCCTGAGAGCCGCTTACTCGTCAAAACAACAGACTCCCGACCGACAGCCTCTGTCTTTGTCGATACCGGCAGCACGAAACTCGACATCCAAGCCGTGAATTCGATTCGCTCGCTGGTCGCCAGTTCCGTGGAGGGACTCAAATTAGACGACGTGGCAGTGATCGACAATGCCGGCAATGTCCTGTCCGAAGACCTAAAATCCGATCCCCAACTGGGTTCTGCTTCTAGCCAAGTCAAATATCGCCAGCAAACGGAAGATTACCTCACCAACAAAGTCGAAACAATGCTCGCGAAAGTGCTCGGGCCAGGCAATGCCGTCGTTCGCGTATCGGCCACGATCAATACAGAAGCATCGACCACGACAGAGGAAAAATTTGATCCAGAGGGTCAAGTTCCTCGCCAAGAAGTCGCCACAGAAGATACCTCCAACACCACGGAAAAAGGAGCGGAAAAAAATGCCGGAACTGGCACCGCTGCCAATGTTCCCGATCCAAATGCGGGAGATGCTGACAAAGGCTCCTCAAAATCCAGCAGCACTGTTCGCTCCTCAAAAACCCAAAGCTACGAGATCAATAAGACCCTTACAAACGTCATCAAAAATCCCGGTGCGATCACTCGGATTTCAGCAGCTGTTTTTCTTTCACAGAAGCAGAACACCGAAACGAACGCCCTAGAACCCCGCACACCCGAGCAATTAAACGAGGTTCGGAATATGGTTGTGAATGCCCTTGGTATTTCTATCCCAAAAAATGAAACAGCGACCAATTACGTTTCCATCCAAGAGGTCGTATTCCCATCAGCAGTGAATTCCCTCTCCAATCCCGTGGATAAAGTGACTGGCTACATGGAAATGGCTCGCCCCATAGCCGCTCTCGCTATTGCAGCCATCGTATTTGCCGTCTTCTTTTTTATGCTCCGCCGAGCGAAGCCCGAAGAAATTTCCTTCGAGTTGGTGGATGACGCGACTATGGCAGCAAATACCAAAGCCCTCGCAGACGCAGAGGACTCACAACAATTTCTTCCTGCGACCAAGAGTCTTAAAGTATCACCGGAACTCCTCAACTCACTCATTCGCCAGAAGCCCGAAAATGTCGGCGCCACCCTGCGTGAGTGGCTCATAACGAAAGACGAAAGCTAGGCCATGGCTACGATTGATTACGAAACGATGTCGAAAACGCAGAGACTTGCTGCGTTTTTCATTATTGTCGGACCGGAACTCGCACCAGAGCTCATGAAACAACTTCGCGATCCGGAGATCGAAGATGTCGCTAGAGAAATGGCCTCAATGAATGTGGTCGACTTCAAGCTCCAAGAAAAAATCATGGATGAGTTCTGCGGACTCATTGGGGAAGGCATGAACGCCTCTTTGGGCGGAATGTCGTTTGTCCAAAAAGCACTAGAAGCGGCACGCGGAACACAAGCCGCCTCGGATATTTTGCTCAAGGCCCTGCCCGCCAGCAACTCCATCGATGCCGTTCGCGAGCTCAGCCAGATGGACACAAGGCAGATTTTTAATTTGATCAAGAACGAGCAACCCCAAACGGTGGCGTTCATTCTCTCCTACCTGGAATCTAAACAAGTCTCACAGATCGTCCCCTTGTTCTCTCCTCAAGATCGTGAAGAAATCGTAGAGCGATTGGGATCGATGGATTCCATTTCCAGCGAATTGATCGGAAAAGTCCTCAAGAGTCTCGGCAAACATCTGTCCTCCGGGACCCAAAAATACAGCCTCCATCGCCGCGGTGGAGCAGAAGCCGCTGCCCAGCTTCTCAACTCCTTGGACAAGGAGCTCAGCAAGACCCTACTTAGTCGTATCGAAGAAAAGAATGCGGAACTTGGCGGCGCAATTCGCAAAAAACTCTTCCGCTTCGAAGACATCTCTCGTCTCAGCCAAAGCGATGTCCAACGCCTCCTTCGCGATGTCGAAACTCAAGACTTGGCTTTGGCCCTCAAAAATGCGCCAGAACCTGTCAAGCGGACTATCGCCAATGCGATGTCAAAACGTGCGGCAGCCACACTCAAAGAGGAAATTGATCTCCTTTCCTCCGCTCGCTCGAAGGATGTCGAAAAAGCCCAAGACCGTATCATTGCCCAAATCATGCAACTCGCAGAGGGCGATGAAATCAATATATCTCCAGAGGAATAGTGACATCCTTCATCAGACAAATTGAATTCAACGCCCCTCCGCTCATCGTATCGATCTTTAACGGAGACGTCGAAACCTTGCCTGAAGTCGTTGTTCCCAAGATAACTCAAGAGGAGCATGATGCCGCCTGCGATGCCGCCTACAGAAAAGGCTTCCAAGAAGCTAACGAGGCACTCACCCAACAGATTCTAGATCAGAGACAAGAAGTGGCCCAGCTTCAGGATGCTGTTTTTAAATCTCTCGCCGAACAGTCCACCCACCTAGCCCAACAAGTCTCACAAATTCTCCCGGAACTGGTCATGGATATCGCACGCAGAGTCATGGTCGGTATGGAGCCCGACTCTGTAACGGTGAAGCGTATCGTGGAGGAAACCCTATCCGAAATCGCTCCCGGCTCAGCGGATGTGGAAGTCATGCTGAACCCGACCGACCACGCTTTGATCTCTGGCGTCGAGAAGGAATTCGATCAGAAATACCCAGGCATCAAGATTTCATCGGATCCGGAACTCATTCCGGGCGACTGCCGCGCAAAAAGTCGCTTTGGCATGATCGATGCCCGCATTTTTACTAAACTCCAAAAATTCGGCCGTTCTTTGAAGTAACCCTATGGAGTCCCCTGTTCTACCAACTCTGATGCAAAACCTCCGGAGCCGTATCGAGGCGACCGTCCCGGTTGTGCGCATGGGCGAAGTCGTGCAAGTCACGGGCCTCGTCATTGAATCTATCGGCCCCAATGTTTCGCTCGGCGACATCTGCGAAATCAGCTCCCCGCGCTTATCGGGACTACAGGCTGAGGTCGTGGGATTTCGCGATCACCGAGTTTTACTCATGCCTCTAGGAGAGATGCAGGATATCCATGCGGGTTGTACGGTCGCTGCGACCGGTCGCGCGGCTGGCATCAATGTCAGTGAGGCCCTCATCGGCCGAATCATTGATGGCATCGGACGCCCGATTGATGGAAAAGGGCCACTTCCAGCAGGGACGCCACGCCCGCTGCACTGTGCACCGCCGAACCCCCTCACCCGTCAACGAATCAGCAAACCTTTCCAGACAGGTGTGAAAGCCTTAGATCTCTTCACCCCTGTGGGTTGCGGACAACGGCTAGGCATTTTTGCCGGCAGTGGCGTCGGCAAATCGACCCTTCTTGGCATGATCGCCCGTGGCGCGGAATCCGAAATCAACGTCATCGCTCTCGTCGGAGAACGCGGTCGCGAGCTTCGTGAATTCATCGAAAAAGATCTTGGCCCCGAGGGCATGTCACGCTCGATCATCGTTGTTTCCACATCAGATCAACCCGCGCTCGTTCGGCGCCGTGCCGCGCTCATAGCCACCGCCATCGCAGAGCACTTTCGCGACGAGGGCCGCAAGGTGCTTTTCATGATGGATTCCGTCACGCGATTCGCCATGGCTCAACGCGAAATCGGCCTTGCTGTCGGCGAGCCCCCTACCAGCCGTGGCTACACGCCTTCCGTTTTTTCTGTCCTTCCCCGCCTCCTCGAACGCACAGGAATGGGAGAGAATGGCTCCATAACAGCACTTTACACCGTCCTTGTGGATGGCGATGACATGAACGAGCCGATAGCCGATGCCGTACGAGGCATTTTGGACGGTCACGTGGTCTTGAGCCGAGCGCTTGCAACAGCCAACCACTTTCCCGCCGTCGATGTCCTCGAGAGCGTGAGCCGTGTGACTTTGGAAGTTTGTCAAGAAAAAGAAATTTCCACGATCAGCAAAGCTCGCGACTTGCTGTCCATCTACCGCAAAAACGAAGATGTCATCACCATCGGCGCCTACACAAAAGGCAGTAGTCCCAGTGTCGATCTCGCCATTGAAAAGCAACCCCTCCTCCGCCAACTCCTCCGCCAACCGATTGAGGATAAATGGACTAGGGAAAGAAGCTTCTCCGAACTCACTGAAATCGTAGGATGAAACAAAAAAGATTCAGCCTTCAAACTGTTTTGGATCTCCGCGTGAAAGCCAAAGAGAAAGCGGAGGACGCCTTCGCCGCAGCTATACGCGATCGCGATATCGCTGCAGCCCGCTGCGCCGAAGCCATATATCGACTTGAGGAACTCACGCGAATGATCACTGGTGAGCGCTTTGCCGCCTATGTTCGCGAGCAGGGCTGGAATGCCATCAATGCCCAGCGTGACCTCCTCCGCACCCTTGAAGCCCGTCTCCTCCAAGCGGAGAAAAAAGTTTCCGCCCAACGCGAGATCCTTATCGCCGCCGACCGTGACCAAAAACTAGTCGAAAAACTCAAAGAAAAGTGGACCACTGCCCAAGACTTGGAGTTCGCTCGCCATGAGGAAAAACAACTTGAAGATTTTGTCACAGCTGTCCGATTCCTTCAATCCGCAACCACCTAAATGAATACCACACCCACACTCAATCCCTTCGCTGATACTGAAGAAAAACAGTCCTCCAATTGGATTCCCATTCTCGCCGCCATCATCCTTGGCATCGCCACCTCCGCCGGAGTCCTTATGTGGCGCCTCCCTAGCATCACTGAATCGGTGTCCCCATCGACTGCCAGTAACCCTTCCACCATCAAAACGAAGATCACATCGCAATCGAAGGACTGGGATTTCTATACCGCCGAGATTGATAACCTCGTTAACGAACTCAAAACCGAGCGCGAATCCTACGAAAAGAAAAAAAGTGATTTTGCCGCGGTCGAGCTACGCATCGCAACTGAAAAAAAAGAACTCACCCGTATACGTGTGGAAATTGAAAAAATGCGATCGGAACTCTCGGCCCAAACCACTGAAATGCAATCGTCGGAAAAAACTAATGTCCGCAACTTGTCCCGCACTTACTCAAACATGAAGCCCGAACAAGCCGTAGCCATCATTTCAGAAATGACCGATTCCAATATCGTCAAAATACTGTCTCTCATGAAACCCGATATCCAAGCCCGAATCCTAGCTGAAATGGCCAAGACGCTAGATCCCTTGGCAGTAGGCGCCACAGTACCAGCTGGCTCGGCAATTGCTACGCTAGCCCCCAGAGCCGCCAAATTGACCGATCAACTTCGCCTCCTTAAACAAGCCCCAGCCGACCAATGACCCATAATCTCTCCAGTTCTAAACCGCCGAGTCCCCTCGCTTCGGAATCCAACCGGAGAGATGTCGGCATTTTTTTCCCACCTCCCAACTTTGCTGTATCGCAAGGATCAGGTTCTTTTGAAAGCTTGATCCCAAAAAACGATAGCAAAAGAAAGAAAGATGAGGAAGCCGATGAACTTGAAGCAGCTAAAAAGCGTAAAAAAAACCTTCAGCAATTCGAGCAGTCGACACAACCTCTCCCCCCTTCCGCCTCGATAGCGATTTGCGCCACGCCTGACTTATCCGCCCCAACCGTCAAAGGGGATAGATCCGAGGAGCTATCACAGAGAGGGGCCAACGATTCGCTTGAAGATTCGATTCAAAAAAAAGCAACCGCAAAAGACTCCCCACAAAAATCATCCAGCGAATCGGTCTCGGAAGATCGCATTAACTCTGACAACGCTGATATGTCCGTCAACTCCACCGAAGGAAGCGACCCAATGAACACTTATGAATCAGCCATTCATAACGACCCTCATGGCATGGAAAATGCTTTGAATGACTCTGAGATGATTTCAATAGCCACAAGCGATGCCATGGAATTTGACGTGACCCCGCTCACCGGGCAATCGCCAGCATCCCCACTTGTGGTCAATTCGCTAGCCGCAAAAATGGCTAATGATTCGAACATTGCCCCGATTGGCGAATCCGGGGGGTCATCCGAGTCCTCCCTAGGGAATTTTTCTCAAGGAACCGGAACCACAAATGTTCCTTTACTCAATACCCTCGGCAGCAAAGTCTCCCGCTCCAGTGAGGTCACGACCATCTTAAAGACACTCAGCATGGAAGTTGAAAAACTGAAGCAAACCGGACAATCTCAAATCGACCTTGAGTTGCAGATTAGCGACACGGAATCAGT
>CAMDOJ010000052.1 GCA_945903555.1 Chthoniobacter flavus | reverse complement strand
ACCAATTTCAGTTTATTTTACCTTCAACGCAGATAACACAAAGGTTGAATTGATAACCTTATCCATAAATCCATTCTTTTTTGGAGTTCGGGAATGTAATGCTTTCGTTCCGCTTCCGAGCGTTATACGTTTGATGGGTGGGAAGACGTTCTAAAGCGATGACTATGATTCGATTTCTTATTTTTGGAGTATGCGTTGCAGTCTCAACTCTCGGTTGGCTGCTTCTATCGGAAGTAGGCAATGAACACACCATCGGAGTTAAACCTTCTTCAGAATCTAACGTGGAGTCGGATGCTTTGATTTCGGCTTCTCAACATGCTTCCTCTTTGAAATCGCTCTTATCGCAGTCCCGACCAAATGACATTCAAGCTCCTCCTAGCAACCCTGTAAAACAGCCAACGGATTTGATTTCTGGTGTTCAATCTTCCTCCATGAATTCGCCGGTCTCCAGTCCGAATGACTTTGAAAAATCAAGGCATGCCACGCCATTCGTGCAGAACACTGGTTCATCTAAAAATTCTTATTCTCAGATTTCAAACCCTGTTGCTGCAGTTGGTCGCGGGTCGGCGCCTCGTGAAATCTCAATTTCTGTTCCTGAAGGAGCCAAGGTGCCAGCTGTTTTTTTCGATGCAGAGGAAAAGCCGATCGTTCAGCAAAAAGCCCTTGATCGAATCGCCCAAGAATTCGAGAAAAATGTCTCAGAAATTCCTCAAGAAATAACAAAGGAGGAGGTGTGGGAAGCGGCAAGGGCGATCGCCGACGAGCGCTATTTGACGTTGTTCGGATATCAAGCCTTTAATCAATACCATATCGAATCCGCCAAAGAGGCGTTGAGGGAAAGAAAAGCCCTCGGCAAAACAACAAAACCCTGATCAAATTCTTAACGAGTGTGGTCACGGAGAGTGCGCTCTAAAAAGAGGGGATCATACCATTGTCCCTTTGAAATTGGACTTTGCAGCGGAAAAGGGTGGGGCATGGCCGTCTCGGCCGTGTGGAGACTGGTCTACTTTCTCGCGCCCTGCCCATCGGAACCAAAGGAGCAGACCGCAGCACACAGGCGAGACGCGCTGTGCCCCTCTCCTAAAATCCAAAAGCAAGCGGCTTTTGGTATCATAAGGAACAAGGATGATCCTGCTTCATATTCTTCCCCTCCGTGTCTTTGTGTCGTCGTGAGAGACGTCTTCGGCTCATGAATCTGATTTTCTCATCTCTGGGGCTCTGCCCGCTAAAAAATCACAAATCTCTTCTTTACATGATTGCGCCTCTCAATGGGAGGTCCGCGAATCGGATTCGGCTTTAAAAAAACGCGGTAAGGAAGTCCTCGCCGCCTTGACCGCCATTGTGTATCCCTTGCCTACAATGATGGCAGAGATTCAGGCTTAATCTGGCTGACTGCATTTCCAAGCAAACTCGCTTTTGGAAGACAAAAAAGCCTTCCAACGCCGTGTGCTCAAGTGTTACGATCTTGTAACAATAAACCCTTTCTAAAATCCCCGATTCTTAATTGTAATTGGGATGCCGTTTTCACATGAAAATAACAACAACAATACTGACTACACTCAGCATCATAGCATCAACGGCCTTTGCCGAACAAGTCGCGGTAGATCCCTCTTTGGAATCTTACACCCCAACAAGCGGGATAAGCGGAAACATCAACTCGATCGGCTCCGACACGCTGAACAATGCCATGACACTTTGGGCGGAAGGTTTCAAAAAGGCCTACCCGAATGTCAATGTTCAGATTGAAGGCAAAGGCTCTTCAACGGCGCCACCGGCTCTCATTGAAGGCACGTCACAGCTTGGACCGATGAGCCGCCCGATGAAAAGCACCGAGATCGACGAATTTGAGAAAAAATTCGGTTATAAGCCAACGGCAATTCCCGTCGCTATTGACGCCTTGGCCGTCTTCGTCAACAAAGACAATCCGATCACAGGTCTCACCATGAAGCAAGTGGATGGGATGTTCTCTAGCACTCGCAAGTCTGGGGCAAAAGACATCACCTCATGGGGGCAAGCGGGACTGACAGGCGACTGGGCGAATAAGCCTGTCTCCTTGTATGGCCGCAACAGTGCCTCTGGAACATATGGTTTCTTCAAGGATGAGGCGATTTTCAAAGGCGATTACAAAGCCACCGTCAAAGAGCAACCCGGTTCCTCTGGAGTCGTTCAGGGTGTGACCACGGATCTCGGCGCCGTCGGATACTCTGGCATTGGTTATAAAACCTCGGGTGTACGCGCCGTACCGCTAGGGAAAAAGGAAGGTAAATATGTGGAGGCAACCTATGAGAATTGCGTGACTGGCGACTATCCGTTGGCCCGTTTTCTTTATGTTTACGTCAATAAAAAGCCAAGCAAAGCTCTGGATCCTCTTACACTCGAGTTCCTTGAATTTGTGTTGTCGAAGCAAGGTCAAGAGATTGTCCTCAAAGACGGGTATTTCCCGTTGACCAAGCAAGCTCAATCGGAAGCCCAATCGGCCCTCAGTATCAGCAAATAACTCGAACGCATTTTCAGTAATAGACGGCGGCTTTGAACGGCCGCCGTCTTCTTTTGAATCACAAGATGTCTAAACCACTCCCTGCACACGCCACAGATCGAAACCGGTTTATCACATCACGCTCCACACTCCTTGTGGATCGAATGATGACCCTGTTTATCAAGTCGGGCGGTGTGCTTGTGATTACGGCAGTATTGGGGATTTTCTTTTTTATTCTTTTTCAGATTTGGCCGCTTTTCATGCCGGCGCAGGTGAGCGAGTTGAAGACGGTCTCTCTTCCGAATCATTCCTTTTCTCTTCTTGGAGTTGACGAGTGGGGAGCAAGGCCATTTCTTGTCGAACCGGATGGGCGAATGCTGACTGTCGACTACGAGACAGGTGCTGTCTCGGAGGTCCCCATCGATTTCGGAGAGCCTCTTCAAATTGTCTCCGCCGCACTCAATAAAAGGGAGCAAATGATCATCGTCGGCACTGCGGATGGCCGATTTGCGATTGTCGCACCTGGTTACGAATCCGAGGAATCCGACGGACGCCAAGTCGTAACGATTCATCCTTCCGCAGAGAAAGTCACGCCTATCGGCCTTCCAGGCGTGCCCATTCTCGACATTGCCTATGGCGATTCTGGCTCAAGCAAGTTGGTTGTGGCGCTCCAAGCCAATGGGAACAATCGCCAAGTGTCGGCTGCGATTTTCGAGCGTAAGCGATCCCTCATGGGCCAAGGAAAAGAGGAAGCGGTCGGGGTTTTTGACCTGACTTCTTTGATTCCCGGTCGCGCTTCGAAAGTGCTTGTTCCTGGAACCGGTGATTCTGTGATCGTGGTTACCGAGGATGGCAAGGTGAGCTATCTCCTGCTGGAGGACGAGGAGTTCAAGCTCATACAGACCTTTGCTCCTTTTGAGGACATCCCGGGGGCCCACATTCAGGCGGCCACATTTATTTTTGGAGACGTCTCGATCTGCTTTGCAAGCGACTCGGGAGCCAATCGGGTTTTCAGCCTCTATTATCCCAAGGGGGGAGCTGAGCGTTTCTTTGGAAAGACTCATGACTTTCCAAGTCTGGGAACGATGCCGTCCTTTCTTATTTCCACCCTTCGCAACAAGGCCTTTTTGCTTGGTGGTGGGTCGGAACTCTCCCTCCGATACTCGACTACGGAATCGATACGATGGGAGGGAAAAATGCCCTACAATGTGGTTAATGCGGCCATCAGTGGCAAATACCATCGCCTTGTTGTGTTGGACAGTACCAACAAGCTTCACTTTTTTAAAATTGATGATCCGCATGCCGATTCGTCTTTGAAGGCGCTCTTCAGTAAAATCTGGTATGAAGGGGCACCGGAGCCGAAATGGGAGTGGCAGAGCACCGGCGGTAGCGATGATTTCGAGCCCAAGTTCTCCCTTGTTCCGCTGATTTTCGGAACGTTTAAGGGCACCTTTTACGCCATGCTTTTTGCGCTACCCATCGCTTTACTTGCGGCGCTCTACACCTCCCAGTTTCTGGATCCGCGATTTCGCTCCATTGTGAAACCCACAATGGAAATCATGGCGTCACTGCCTTCGGTGGTCCTCGGCTTTCTAGGGGCCATTTATATCGCTCCCATCATCGAAAAAGAGATTCCCTCCTTTATTCTTTTGGCAGTCGGTCTCCCGCTCGTTGCCGCGATCACAGGTTTTTTCTGGAGTCGATTGCCTATTCGTTATCGGAAGCTCATCCATCCTGGTTGGGAGTGGATTGTTTTTGTTCCTCTCCTACTCGTTAGCTCATGGATTTTCTTTCAACTGGGTTCGGTGCTCGAAGCCATCGCATTTGTTGTTACCGATCCTGCCACTGGCCAGAAAACGGCCGACTTCGGGGCTTGGTGGACGGCTACGACAGGCAATAGCTTTGACCAACGAAACTCGGTGGTCGTTGGATTCATGATGGGCTTTGCCATCATTCCGATCATTTTCACGATTGCCGATGACGCTCTCTCCAACATCCCTGCCCAACTCATAACGGCCTCGATGGCCTGCGGAGCCAGTCGTTGGCAAACTGCGGTGAGAGTCGTTCTCCCAACAGCCTCCCCAGGCATTTTTTCAGCCATCATGATTGGTCTTGGTCGCGCGGTCGGCGAAACCATGATTGTCGTGATGGCCACGGGGAATACTCCTATTACGGAATGGAATATTTTTTCCGGTATGCGAACGTTGTCAGCTAATATTGCGGTTGAGCTTCCGGAGGCCCCCCACCACAGCACGCTCTACCGGACACTCTTTCTTGGTGCTCTGGTTCTTTTTGTTTTCACTTTTGTTTTTAACACATTTGCCGAGATCCTTCGCCATCGCCTAAGGGAAAGATTTAAGACCATATAATCCATGAGTGACGCTCGAAACGGGAATCTCGAATTCCAAAGAACATACGCGGCCAAGGGTGAGCCCTTTGTTTGGCTCACAGCGATGGGGTTGGCTGTTGGGTTGATCATGGTTGTTGCCCTCTTGGGAATCATTATCTCGAATGGGTTGCCCGTCTTCTGGCCAAGCCGAGTTTTAGAGTTCCAACTCAAGTCAGACATATCGAACTCTGTTCCCCAAGGGGGTGACAAAATCGTCGGTGAGCTTGTCCAAAAGCGCATGAAGCGCATACCTGTTCTGAACGCACAGGGGATCAAGAAAGCCGATCAGACCGAGTTGCAGGTCTTCGTGGGTAACAAAGATACCTATGGTCTCAACTTCGCCTTTGCGAATCAGGACGATATCGCCTCAGTCACTGAACCAAAGGATATTTACCGTATTGAGAGGCTCGAATACGGCATCGCCTTTGGGTATCCCAAATCCGTAAAGTTGGCTAACGGACAGAGCGTTCCCTCCACAAATGCCACATTCTCGACGGTTCTCGCCCAGCTATGTGCCGAGTCTACCGCTCGGCGCCACGAAATTGAGAATATCGAGAAGCATGAAATCGGTCAGATCAACAAACAACTCAATGAACTGAGGATTAGTCAAAAATCGGATAGCCAATCCGCGGAAAAATTATCCGCTCTCGACGCTCAGTATAAAACGCTCGCTTCCAAGGCGAGTGAACTGCGGGCGACTCAATCTGCTTCCTCGCTGCAATACATAACCCCAACCGGCGTTGATCGCTCGCTTGCCATTGGTGAACTGGTTTCCTACACCCAGCCAAATCGGCTTAGCACATGGGAAAGAATAGTTCTCTTTGCCCGTAATTTTTTAAACTTTTTGTGGGAGAATCCTCGAGAAGCGAACACCGAGGGAGGAATCTTCCCTGCCATATTTGGCACTTTTGCGATGACCCTTCTCATGAGTGTCGCGGTGGTTCCCTTTGGAGTTATTGCCGCCATTTACTTGAGGGAATACGCCAAGCAGGGTTTTTTTCTGCAATGCGTCCGAATTGCGGTCAATAATCTCGCGGGCGTACCCTCGATTGTCTTCGGCGTTTTCGGGCTTGGGTTTTTTGTTTATTTCGTCGGCGGTTCGATCGATCAACTTTTCTTCGGGAAATATCTTCCAACACCGACATTTGGGACAGGGGGAGTTTTTTGGGCTGCCTTGACTCTGGCTCTCATGACCGTTCCTGTCGTTATTGTGTCCACCGAGGAGGCCATGGCTGCTGTGCCGCGAGGTATCCGCGAGGGATCACTTTCCTGCGGTGCCTCGAAGTGGCAGACCATTCAGCGCATTGTTTTGCCTGCATCGCTGCCCGGCATTCTCACGGGATTAATTCTGGCCATGGCTAGGGGGGCAGGGGAGGTCGCCCCGCTTATGCTTGTCGGTGTCGTTAAACTTGCCCCCAGCCTGCCGCTGGATGGGGATTTTCCATTTGCCCATTTGGAACGCAAATTCATGCATCTGGGTTTCCACATCTATGACCTCGGGTTTCAATCCCCCGATTCGGAGGCGGCAAAGCCAATGGTTTTTGCTACCGCTCTATTGCTGATCCTGCTCGTCATTACTCTGAATTTAGCTGCTATTCTTACTCGTGAAAAACTTAGAAAAAAATATGCCGGCAGTGCTTTCTGAGCCCGTCAGGTCCCATTTTCCAACTACTGTGAATACCTCAACCGCCGGTCGCCCCGACTTTATATCCATACAAAACTTCAGTTTTTTCTATGGCGCCAAGCAAGCGCTCTTTGATATCAGCCTGGATATCCCGGAGCGCCAAGTGACGGCCTTCATTGGACCATCGGGATGCGGGAAGTCGACGCTTCTACGCAACCTGAATCGCATGAATGAGCTCATTGATGGCATTAGCCATTCGGGGGATATCATTATTCATGATCATAGTATTTATGATCCGCTCATCGAGGTGATCTCCCTTCGCAAGCGGGTGGGAATGGTTTTTCAGAAGTCCAATCCCTTTCCTAAGTCCATTTATGAGAATGTCGTCTACCCCTTGCGCGTAGCTGGTCAGAATGCAAAAAATGTTCTGGATGAAACGGTCGAGCGTAGCCTCAAGGGGGCCGCGCTTTGGGATGAAGCGAAAGATCGCCTCCATGAGAGTGCACTCAGTTTATCTGGCGGCCAGATGCAGCGGCTTTGCATTGCTCGAGCCATTGCCAACAGGCCTGAAATCCTCCTCATGGACGAGCCCTGCTCAGCCCTTGACCCCATTGCTACAGTGAAAGTTGAGGAACTCATTCAGGAACTCAAATCCGAATTTACGATCGTTATCGTCACCCACAATATGCAGCAAGCGACCCGCTGCTCGGACAAAACCGCATTTTTCTATCTCGGCAAACTCATCGAGTTCGACGTCACATCAAAAATCTTCTCGAACCCCGCTCAAAAACAGACTGAAGACTATATTACCGGTCGCTTCGGTTGATTCTTTTACCGTTAGATTTTTAAAATGGATTCCACTCGACACATTCTTACCAGCTTCGAAGCAGCATTAGACAATCTTCGGAAGGATGTCTTGATGATGTCGAGTCTCACAACCCGAAGTCTGGAAAATTCGAGAAAGGGTCTTTTTGAACGGGACGAAGACTTTTGCAATAGTGTCATTGCGGATGACGAAGAAATCGATATTTTGGAGATCCAAGTCGATAATGAAGGCATAGAATTCATGATGCGATTTCACCCTTTTGCCTCCGACTTACGAAATGTCATCGCTGCCATGAAAACCAGCGTCAATCTCGAGCGCGCTGCTGACCAGTGCGTCGGTATTGCCCGCCGAGTCAAAAAACTCCTTCTGCATGAGCAGATTGCTCAAACACTCCGAATAGAACCTATATTTCAGATGTCGGCCTCTCTTTTGCACGACTCCATCAAGGCCTACGCCAATAATGATATTGAGCTAGCTAGAACGATCAAAAATCGTGACAAGCAGTTAGACACACTCAATCGCGAGTTCGCTGACACTCTCACGGATTTGATGCCGGAGAACGCGGGCCATATTCGTGCTTTTATTGAGCTCATCTTTATCGCTCGATGCCTAGAGCGGATCGGCGACCAAGCCAAAAATATAGCTGAAGACACCATCTTCGCCGTCACGGTGAAAGACGTCCGACACACATTAAAGTCCTAAACGTTGTCCCCGATGAAGAGGGGGCTATCCCATAAAACTCGAGAACCACATGGCGATCTGGTTTCCAAAAAAGAGGAGGGTGGTTGCAAGAACGGCGAAGTAGAGGAGGGTCACTGCCCCCCAGAATAGGGAGATGATGATCATGAGTCCGTCCCGCTCAAGCCAACCGATACAGGCAAAAATGATCATGAGCGCGGGAAAAAAGTTGTTGAGGGGAAGGTAGGCTCCAGGGATGGCTAGCAAAAATCCGCCAATGAGAATGAGCCAGCCTACGAACCGTTCGGCACGTTCTCCGGTCACGAGCATGGAGTAGCGTTCCTTGGTGAAACGGCGGGTGAATTTGAGGATGCTTCGACAAAAGCCAAGCACTTTGAGCCAGAGGTGCCCGTGAATGAGCAGATCGCCAGCTTTTTTTGGCAGCGTGGCGTTGGTTTTTCCTCGTGCCATCTGCCCACCGATGATCATAAAACTCATGCCACAGATCATCGTCAAGGGACCTAGTGGGATAGGTTGAATAAACGGAACAGCAAGAAGAAAAGAGACAAAGCAAAAGCCTCCTGAACCGAGATGAGAAAGGGCGTCGTTGAGGGTGATTCCATCGCCAGAGGCATGACTGATGAAGTGGTCCAACGCATGGTCGATTGTTGGGATGGGTTGAGGATTTTCAGGCATCGTAGGGTAGGCTTAGCTGAATCGGTTAAAATCAGACTACGCTTTTGTTGCAGAGGCGAAGGCGCGCGCGGCGCGCTGGATTTCGGATGCCACATCGGCACGGGGTTGGGCGAATTTGGGACGAAACCAAGGGAAGAGGCCGATGACGTCGTGAAGGACTAATATTTGGCCGTCGCAATCGGGACCGCTTCCGATACCGATGGTGGGGCACTTTAATTCTTTGGTGAGGGTGGATGCGAGGGGAGGGTGAACGAGTTCCAGCACAATGGCACACACTCCAGATTGTTCGAGAGCATGGGCATCACGAAGGAGACTATCGCTTTCGGTAGTGGATTTTCCTTTGATGTGGTAGCCACCTTCCTCAATCACGCGTTGAGGGAGCATGCCCAGGTGCCCGATCACGGGAATACCATCAGCCAAGATCGCTTCGACCATAGGGAGGCATTCGAGGCCGCCTTCGATTTTAACGGCATCGGCACCCGCATCTCGAAAAAGTCGAGCATTCTCACGTGCGAGTGCGGGAGTGAGACAACTGCCGGCAGGAAGATCGCTGGCGACGAAGGTTTTTTTTGCTCCTCGGGCGACGGCTCTAGTGTGGTGAAGCATTTCCGCCATGGTGACCGTGGTGGTATCCGGATAGCCGAGTACGACCATACCCAAGGAATCTCCGACAAGGATCAGATCTAAATCACAGTCGTCGAGGAGGCGTGCCGTGGGGTAATCGTAGGCTGTGAGAAAGGCGAGGCGGCGACCAGCAGCTTTGGCATCACCTAGACTAGTGGCGGATTTTTTCAAGGTTCAGGAAATCTAGAAGTGATAAAGCGGTTTTGGCGAATCCTGCTGAGAAATGCCCTCCTCTTGGAGGTGGTTGCATTGTTGTCGGATGGAGATGTTTTTTTCCGGAAGGATGCGGTCGGGACAAATGTCGAGCAACGGAAACAAAACAAACGGACGATCGAAAATGCGAGGATGCGGGAGCTCCAGATCGGAAAGGCAGAAAGCCAAATTATCGCAGTAAAGCAAGTCTAGGTCGATCGTGCGTGGGGTGTGAAAACCGTGGACACGGGGGCGTCCGAGGTTGATTTCGATTCTTTGAAGCTCCGCGAGAAGATCGAGAGGCGGTAGGCTCGAGGACATCTCGAGAGCCGCATTCAAAAAAAACGGAGAACCCGCCGGGCAACCAGCGGGTGAGGTCTCATAAATTCGAGAACAAAGAAAGGGACCGGAATCCTCGTGGAAACTCTGGATGCGCTTGCAGGCCGATCGCAGAAGTGCCAAACGGTCATCCAGGTTTGACCCGAGCGCGATGCCGATTCTCATCTCAGCCCGAGCACGTCCTCCATGTCATAAAGACCAGGTTTCTGATCGAGCGCCCAAGCTGAAGCGCGGAGAGCACCTTTGGCGAAGGTGTCGCGACTGGAGGCTTTGTGGGTGAGCTCCACGCGTTCTCCGACATTGGCGTAAATGACAGTGTGATCACCCACCACGTCGCCACCACGGATCGCATGCATGCCGATTTCTGTGTTCGTTCGTTGGCCCACTAGCCCTTCGCGTCCGTGGAGGACGTCTTTGGCGTAGTCGAGTCCGCGGACCTCGGTGAGGATCTCCGCAAGGCGGCGAGCCGTACCGCTCGGGGAGTCTTTTTTGAGGCGATGATGCATTTCGACTACTTCAAGGTCGAAGTCGGGCCC
>CAMDOJ010000051.1 GCA_945903555.1 Chthoniobacter flavus | reverse complement strand
ACGAGATCCATTTTGTATTGAAGGCCGGAGCATCCGCCGCCAATGACCGCAACGCGAAGAGCGCCGCCAGGGCGGCCTTGCTTGGTGAGCAATGAGCAAAGGCGTGCGCTGGCTCCATCAAGCACGCGAATGAGTTTTTCATTTCCGATCCGGTATTGAACAGCTTCCATCATTTTAAGGGAATACCGCTTGGGTATGTAGATCGTTTAGCGGTAAAAAATTCATGGATGGATTACTTATAGCCTGCCTAGAGGAAATTTCACGGACTTTCACTTATCAGGCGAAAGATCGAAGACTTTCGAGGCAACGCAAAGCTTGGCCGTTATCGATGGATTCGCCAGCTTGATCCCATGCCTTCTTCATATCGGTGGACTTGCCTGCGGCGCAGATCGCGGCAGCGGCATTGAGTTGCACGACGGCTCTTGGTGGACCTTGGATGCTGGCATCAAGAATGCCACGCAGGATTTTGGCATTTGTCTTGGCATCACCGCCCGCAAGATCCGATAGGCTCATTTTTGGTAAACTCAACTCGTTCGGATCGATAATAAATTGCTGCGAAACACCGTCATTCACGGAATGAACAAGGGTAGCTCCAAATGGAGATACTTCGTCAACGCGGAAGCCATCGGGGCCAGTACCGTGAATGGCCCATGCGCGGTGGCGTCCGAGTTTTTGAAACACAGCAGCGTAAGTGGGTAGAAGTGTGGGATCATAGACTCCTGCAAGTTGGAATGAGGGTCTGGCAGGATTTAAAAGTGGGCCGATGATATTAAAAATGCTTGCGGATCCACGTGCCGCAAGAGTTTGTCGCACCGGACCCACGGCACGGAATGCGGGGTGGTAGGCAGGGGCAAAGAGGAAGCAGCAGCCTGCCTTGTCGAGCGCGGATGCCGCCGCATCCGGCGGTAGATCAATACGAATGCCAAGGGCTTCGAGGACGTCGGCGCCACCGGATTTCGAGGTGATACCGCGATTTCCGTGTTTGACGATGCGCACGCCCGCGCCTGCAGCGACAAACATGACGGTGGTGGAAATATTAAAAAATCCAGCCCGGTCGCCTCCAGTGCCACAAACATCTAGGCAGTTGTCCCCTGAAAACGGCGGCTTCACAGAACGCTCGAGAAACATTTCTACAAACCCGCTGACTTCCTCGGGAGTCTCGCCCTTGGTATGAAGGGCCTGTAAAAAGTTCGCTCGGTCTTCGACGGACGAATTCTCATCCAAGAGAAAATCGCCAGATAAACGGATCGCGTCGGCTGTGAGGTCGCCGCCGGAATTGAGATGTGTGGTGAGGTTGCGCAAATCCATCTGTGGCTAGCGTGCCTTTATTTCTCTCTCAAATCAACCCTCGGCGAGTTGGGGGAATTCGCTACAACAATTTCCGTATTTTACATTACTGATCGGGCTAGCAAAATCGCCTTCAGCCTGTGATTAATCTTGGGAAATGGAATATCTTTTGCACAGCATCTGGATGGCCGTGGCAGTAGGGGCCTATCTTTTGATCGCTCGACGGTCTTTGAGAATAGCTCTATCCCATTCCAGCCGTTTTCCTGTGGTAGTCTGGCATTGGCCTGAGTCGATCTTCACCGTTTCCATAGTGATGTTTTTTCTTCTTATGGCGGCGTCGTCTTTTGGCAATGCGCCGAGTCCAGTCCATCTCAAGGCGATCAAGAGCAGCCTCACTCTTTACTGTGCCATCATTCTTTTTGTGGTGGGATTTCTGGTGTATCGAAATGTGAATTTGATAGAGGCCTTCGGGTTGCAGGTTGGCAAGTGGGTGAGGGGGCTGCCTTCTACCTTTCTCGCTGTAGGTCTTGTTCTACCCCCGATTTTCGCCGCGCAATTCCTTGGTTACACCTTTGCGGGCCCCAGCGCGGAACCTCAGCCGATCGTGACGTTTTTGATGAATGCTCAAGGATGGCAGTCCTATCTCGCGGTGATCGGCATCGCCGTCTTTGCAGCGCCTCTCACGGAGGAGTTGATTTTTCGAGGGTGTCTCTATGGGATCGTTCGCCAGTTGGGCGGGCGCTATGTAGCGATGGGCGTGAGCGCCGTTGTTTTCGCCCTCATTCACGGGCATATTCCCTCGTTGCCGGGTTTGGTCATTTTAGCTGTCGCTCTCGCGCTGCTTTATGAGCATACAGGGTCACTCTGGGCGGCCATCTCTATGCATGCTGCCTTTAATGCGATTAGTATTTTTGGCACGATCATGTGGCCGGATGTCATGAAATGAAGATCTCCAACGAAGATAAATTCCTAGCCGAGTTACTACGGCTTGTGCCCGTGCCGATCGATCAGCCTCTTGGCCCTGGGGACGACTGTGCGGCGACTCGCAGGCCCAAGAAAGGTCAGTTACTTCTTCTCAAAACGGACTGTGTTGCGGAGGGGGTTCATTTTCTTCGATCCGACGATCCCGTTCGGGTGGGATGGAAGGCGCTCTGTCGTCCGCTGAGTGACATTGCCGCGATGGGAGGTGTTCCCACCCAAGCTCTCATTACCTTCTTTTCTCCGCCAGATCTCGATTTTGGATATTGGAAAAAGTTTTATCGTGGACTCGGTAAAGCCGCGCGCCGATTCGGAGTTACTATTGCGGGTGGCGAAATGTCGCGACAACTGAGTGGCATAGCTGTCTCAATCACTCTCACGGGCTGCGTGCCTGCAAAACGGCTGATAAAACGCTCGGGAGGGCGACCAGGCGACAAACTTTTTACGACGGGTCGATTGGGTGGTTCCATCGCTGGGCATCATTTGGATTTTGTACCGAGATTGGCGGAGGGGCGCTGGTTGGCTGAAAAGATTTGCCCCTCGGCCATGATGGATATCAGCGACGGTCTTGGGGCTGATCTTCCCCGCCTCGCCCGCGCGAGTGGCTGTGGTTTTGAAGTGAATCTCGCTGATCTTCCCTGCCGTCGTGGGTGCAGCACTGAGCAAGCCCTTTCTGATGGCGAGGATTATGAGCTTCTTTTTGCCGTGTCGCCGAAAAAAGCGGTTAGATTGATTGACCACTGGGCTGAGGAGTTTCCAAAAACGCCACTTACCTGCATCGGAACTCTCACAAGCCCACAAAATCCACCGCCTGGCTGGCCAGGGGGCTGGGATCACTTTAAAAAATCAAGTTCCTCAGATTTTTAATTGCCCCTCATTTTACAACGCCAATCGAAAGTTTTTCATGATCCGCTATTTTTTTGTTCTCTTCATTGCTGGCATCCTGACTGCGGGGGCTCAAGTGCAGCAGGAATTCATTCTTGTGAGCGGCGGGCCGTCTCTCGAAGAGTGGGAAAAATATAAAGCCGAACCGCACGACCGCTGGTGGGGGAATTTTGTGCGCGCCGCACGCGTTCGTATTCAGGAGATACAGAAGCAGAAGGGCCCGAATGCCATGATCACTTGGCTTGTCTATAAGCCCGCCTATGTGCGACGTGGGCAGCGTCAGGATAAATCCGATATCATTGGCAACATCACTTCTGTTCGCGATAAATACGGGGTCAAACTCATTTGGTTTGAGAGTTCCAACGAACTGGTTGGCTATCTCAATAATGGTCAGCCTCGGGAACGAGTGAAGATTGCGAATTTGGAATATTACGGGCACTCCAATCGTGCGGCTTGGATGTTTGATTACAGCAATGAAATCGACAGTGGGTCCAAATGTTGGCTGCACGAAACCGAATTAAAATCTCTTCATCGCGGGATTTTTGACCGCAAAGCCTTTATCAAAAGCTGGAGCTGTCACACGGGGGAAAGTATGAGCAAATTCTGGCGGAGGGCGACGGGCAAGCGGATGATCGGGGCAATAGGAAAAACCGATTACTCAAATGGTCACCTCCGCAATTGGACGCCTATTTTAAGCCCTAAGGGGCGATGGGGTGGGTAAATCTGCAACAGATTCTGAAAATGTCACAAAGATCTTGAGGCTTCTTTGTGGTATTACACCATTGTCTCTTTGAAATTAGACTTTGCAGCGCAAAAGAAGGGGCCATGGCCGTCTCGGTCGCGTGGAGACTGGCCTACTTTGCTCGCACCCTGCCCATAGTAACCAAGGAGCACGCCAACGCACACAGGCGGACGCACTGTGCCCCTCTCCTAAAATCCAAAAGCAAGCTGCTTTGTGGTATTAGACCCTTTTGTTGCTGAAACACGCAGCCGTTAGTTTTACGGCTCTTGACTGGCGGGCGTGTCGCCTGCTTTCGGGACTAGGCGAAATACGACGGTGCGATTTTGTTTCTCCGCGCCGGGGATGGATACGGCAAAGGGGGGCTGACTTCCGCCTGCCGAACTTGCCATCAATCTTTGGGTCGGGAATTTGGCCGATGTGCGGACGACTTCCATTGCTGCTAAAGCCCGGTTTATGCCGAGCGTGTAGTTGTCACCGGAACGGGTGGGTTGAGTATTTGTCTGGCCTTCGATGATCAACCAGAAGTCAGTAGCATTCTTGGCGAGGTATTCTGCGACTTCAGTCAGCTTGGACTTCCCTGTTTTGCCGATTTTCACCCCGCCGTCAGGAAAAATACCCTCTTGGAACATGATGCGAATTTCATTTTTGCTGCTGTAAACGATACACCCTGGGAGTTGATCAAGCTCGGGGCGAATACGGTTGATGGCTTCCAGTCCTTTGTCCGCAGTTGGTGGAGCGATGGGTAAGCTCGACTGTACAGCGACCTCTTGAACTGCTTGGGCCGCGAGGGACGCCGTTGCCGGTGCCGTCATCGCAGTAGCGGTCGTTGGCTGAAGAGCAGGGGCAGCAGGGGCAGGAGTTGGAGCGGCGGGAACAGGATTGGGGTTAACCGCAGCCACGACAGGCGAAGGTTGTGCAACAGGTGTGGGTTGAATCACGGGTGATGACACCGCTTGTATTGGGCGGTTCACTTTTTCTGGTTGTACTACGCTTTCGGGAGTAATTTCTTCAGGGTCGTTATGCTTGTAAACAAGTGGGAATTCTGGAAGTGGAGGCAGCTTTGGAAGATTGGAAGCCACAGGAGTCGTCAGCGAATCCAAAAGTGAGATGGGGATAAGTAGGCTCTTAATTCCCATGGCAGCTAGGGCGATTAACCCAACGGCTAGCACAGTGTAGGCGAGCTTTTTGAAGAGACTGGATTGGTGGCTGTTTTTTTGGTTTGGCGACAGGCCGGAGAGCGAACCTGGAACAGGCTTGGTGTAAGGCCTAGAAATCTCCACGGCATCGCTATCTGGAGAAGTGTCACGGAATGTCTCGCGTATCAGTTCGCTACGTTTTTCACGCGTTTGTTGTTCTTCAACCGGAGCAAGTTTCGCTTTTGCTGGGCGACCAGGACGGCGACCTTGAGTTTTTTCCGAAATTTGTGCCATCAAATCGAGCGCTGAAGGCGAGTTCTTTTTGTCACCTTTGGGCGTTATGGTTTTAGGGTGTTCATCCAGTTCGCGCACTTCGCCAGTGGTTTCATACTCATTGCCTCCAACTGATCCTGCAAATTCTTCAACGACAGGTTTGATGGAGCGGTTCACGGTGGCAACGGCTTTGGTCAAACTCTGCGAGAAGTCAACGGATTCGGATGGGGTTTCGACAGCATTGTCTCCATTTTTGGCAGCGCTCCATTTTTCGAGGGCATCGCGGTGAAATCTCCATTGGCGACCGACCTTGACGCCGGGTAATTGGTTTTCAGTGCAAAGTTTGAGCAATGTGGATTTGGGCATCTTGAGGAAGACTGCCGCTTCATCGCCGTTCATTACCTCGTTCGGTTGTGCAATTTTTTCGTTTTCCATTCTCTAAAAAGGGATACAAATCTTCCATCAAATCTATTCAAATTGCAATACCAGATTTTATATCGGTTTTTTTGATGATGTGGGCACCTGATTTTCTTTTTGAATTTATGTATCAGGATCGTGGCTGGGAGCATTTTAAAATGCGGACGTAGTGGCGATTTCATTATAGCTCATTTTTTTATTTGCCTACCTCACTTCAATGAGGCGCATTGCTTCTAAAATAAGAAAATCAATGAGATCATTCTTTTTCATACGATTGGGAAATGACTTTCATGCAAATCGGTGCCGATCTGGTTGTACGAGCGCGTCGAATGACCCGTTTTTCACTATGAGATTCATCCCCCAAGGAAAATTGGTATAAGTTATGCCGCATGATGAGGTGGTTCTCATGGAATACGCAGAGGAGGCTATCGGGATATCGGGGTAGCATGCCTGCGATGGGTTATTTGGATGTGGCGCGCCTTCTCTAAACTTGATTCGAGTGGGGTTGTAACGCCGCTTGCCAATTTGGCCAGAGCGGTTAGGGCCTTCGACGCAATGGCCCGCCGTTCTACTTGGCTTTGTTCAGAATCTTGGAATTTGAATAATCCCGCTTGAGGAACCGTCTTGTGCTAGCCAATGTAATATGATGGGCAAGCGCGTTCTTATTTTATCTGCGTCCGTCGGATCCGGACATGTGAAAGCGGCGGATGCTTTGGAGCGTGCCATGCGCGCTAGGAGTGATGTGGACGAAGTGCTGTGCGATGATTCCCTAGATCACACGAATCTCCTGCACCGCCAATTTTACTCCACGCTATACTCGAAGCTTTCCACGATTATGCCCGAGTTTCTTGGATGGTGGTACGAGCGCAGTGATGATCCTTGGGTCGCGGATAAAAACCGATTGGCTATCGACCTTCCGCAGGCTCTTCCCTTGATCAATCTTGTGAAGGACTTTCGACCGGACGTCATTCTCTGCACCCACTTCATGCCGGCGGGGGTCATTTCTTGGCTGATCGGGAATGGCAAACTGGAGGCTCAATTGGGCGTGGTGGTCACGGATTTTCATTTTCATGCATTCTGGATCACCCGCGCTTTCAATTGGTACTTCGTCGCCCAAGAGGAAGATAAAATTCACATGGAAGCGCTCGGCTTGCCTAGCGATCGGATTGAGATTTCGGGAATTCCCGTTGATCCGGAGTTCGCGAAGCCGGTGGATACCGATGCGGTGCTCTTGAGGCACGGACTTACTCCCGGTCGGCCGACCTTGCTTATTGCCGGCGGGGCTCTGGGGATGAGTCCGGCATCGGCTGTTGTTCGCCAGATCCTGCAGCTCGACCGGAATTTTCAAGCGATCATTGTGTGCGGTCGCAACGAGGAGATGCTGGCCGAAATCTCCGCTTTAGTGAAAGATCGTCCCGATGATTTTCGGGTGTTTGGTTACACAACCGAGATTTCCGACTTGATGGCCGCGGCGTCTATTCTTCTAAGCAAGCCCGGTGGGATGACAACCGCCGAGGCGCTAGCGAGAGGGTTGCCCATGGTGATTCTCGATCCGATCGGTGGTCAGGAAGAGCGGAACTCCGATGTCCTCCTTGAATGCGGGGCCGCCTTAAAATGCACGGAACTCACCCTCATCACTCACAAGCTTCGCTGCCTCTTGGATGATCCAGAAAAACTGAAGCGAATGTCGAATAATGCGCGCAACCTTGGGCGTCCCAATGCGGCTGCGGATATCGCTCGGATCGTCATGGAATCCCCAGTGCGCAAACCAGCGATCATTTCTAAACTTCGTGAAAAAGTTCTGCGCAAACGTATCGCGGCGGTCGGGTAAATGAATCACATGCCTCAACCTTTTCTCATCGGGGTGGCGACATCGGGCTACCAATTTGAAGGGGGCTACAATGGCTCCGGTCAGCCCCGCAATAACTGGGCAGATGACGAAGACTCCGGACGCGTTGCCCACACGGGAATCGCCGTGGATTTTTGGAACCGATATCGGGAGGACTTCGCTCTCACTCGTAGTCTCGGCCTCAATTCCTTTCGTCTCAGCATCGAGTGGTCGCGCGTTCAGCCGAGCACATCCAAAGGAACCACACATGCTCCGGCATTTGATTTTGATGCCATTGATGCGTACGCCACTCGCATTGCTGTTTGCCGAATGGAAGGGCTCGAGCCCATCGTTACGCTTCACCATTTCACCCACCCAGATTGGCTCGGCGTCAATGCTTGGCTCCAGGACTCGACAGTCCCCGCTTTTGAGACGTTTGTGAAAACCACGGTCACTCGCGTGAATGATCAACTGGCCGATATTCACGGTCAGCCTCCCATTTCTTGGTATGTCACGATCAACGAGCCCAACATGCTCGTTTTAAATACCTATCTTAGTCGCTTATTCCCCGGTGGACCGGAAATGGGAATAGCAGTAGGGATTCAAGCCTACAGTCGACTTCTTGCGGCGCATCTGCGGGCCTATAATGTGATCCACGACATCTATGAGTCGAGAGGTTGGGCGACGCCGAGGGTCTCCATGAATACGTTTTGCAGTGATGTTTACTGGTCTGAGATGATGTTGCTCGACCTTCTCTGCATGAAAAAAAACGGAACTCCCGTGAGCGATTGTGAGGGCCTTTTTGAGGCGAGGGCATCTGAGCTCTCCGCCCATTTTACGAAGCTCGCCTTGAATCGACGCACCGACATTGCCGCGATTGCTGGCGCGGGATTACATAGGGTCGCAAACTATTTTGCCTCCCGCTCAGCTAATCCTGAGGGATTCCGCTTTTTCTTCGAAGAAGCCGCCCGCGCGAAGCGCCCGCAGGCCTTGGATTATCTCGGATTGGATTACTACGATCCCTTCGCGAGTCATGTGCTGCGGATTCCGGATTTCTCCGATCTTGAAATTCGAAGCAGCAGCATTTCCGAGCACCTCCTCGATGGTTTGGCAAGTAAGTGGTGGGATTGGCATTTTCTTCCCGAGGGTCTTGAAGCCTTCTGTAGCTATTATTCCCGTGCCTTTCCGGGGCTTGGGATTCTGATTGCCGAGAATGGGATGGCGCATCGTTGCCGGATGGATAATGCGATTTCCGCATCTCGCCGCGATAAGATCCTTCGCAGCGATTATATCGAGGCTCACCTCCGCCAAGTCTGCCAGATGCTCGATCAAGGAGTTCCCTTGTTGGGCTATATTCATTGGTCACTTACTGATAATTACGAGTGGGGTTCCTACACCCCTCGCTTTGGGCTTTTTCGAATCGACTTTCAAAAAGATCTCACCAGGTTGGCGATTGACCAGTTTGGGGATAATCCCTCACAGACCTACGCTCGTCTCGTTCAGGAATGGGGTCTCGCTCATCGAGCGATTCATGTGTAAGGCGCTCATGGGGAGGCGCTATTTTCTTTTTTATTTGATCTCTTGAAATCTTGGCACTGTATCTGCTTTATTGTATCAGCCGCACGGGAAATAGGGGAAACTGAACATAAAGCTGCACTAGACGGCCTAGTCTGCTCAAAGAAATACACCTAATAAAAAATGGCTAAATACAAACTCGAATACATATGGCTAGACGGTTATGAGCCCGTAGCAAACCTCCGTAGCAAAACTCAAATCAAGGAATTCGCAAATTTTCCCAACCTAGAAGAACTTCCCTTGTGGGGTTTTGACGGCAGTTCCACCCGCCAAGCTCCCGGCGGAAGCTCGGATTGCGTTCTCAAGCCAGTCGCCGTTTTCCCTGACACGGGCCGTGAAAATGGTGTTCTCGTCATGTGCGAGGTCATGATGCCCGATGGCACACCTCACATCTCCAACTCCCGTGCCTCCATCTTGGATGATTCCAACGCGTGGTTCGGCTTCGAGCAGGAGTATTTCCTCTACCAAAATGGACGCCCGCTTGGTTTCCCTGAAGATGGTTTTCCAGCACCACAAGGCCTGTACTACACTGGGGTCGGCTTCAACGCTGTCGGCGATATCGCTCGCGAAATTGTCGAGCAACACCTTGATCTCTGCCTCGACGCCGGCATCAACCACGAAGGCATCAATGCCGAGGTCGCCAAGGGTCAGTGGGAATTCCAGATTTTCGGAAAAGGCTCCAAGCGTGCCGCCGATGAAGTCTGGGTTGCTCGCTACCTCCTCGTTCGCCTCTGTGAAGAATTCGGTGTTGATGTGAACTTCCATTGCAAACCACTCGGAAAAGATCTCGACTGGAATGGCTCTGGAATGCACGCAAACTTCTCCACGAAGCACCTGCGCGAAGTTGGTGGCAAAGATTACTTCGAGAAGCTGATGGCGGCCTTCGACAAGTATAAAAATGAACACATCGCCGTTTACGGCCCAGACAATCATCTTCGTCTCACTGGTCTCCACGAGACCCAAGCTTTAGATAAGTTCAGCTACGGTTTGGCTGATCGAGGTGCGTCCATCCGCATGCCCCACAGCTTCGTTAACAACGGCTACAAAGGCTACCTCGAGGATCGTCGCCCGAATTCCCAAGGCGATCCCTACAAGATCGCAAGCCGCATTCTGCAGACGATCGCGACGGTTCCAACCGCCTGATCCACTCGGAAATCAATAAAACAAAAACGCCGCCTGATTCGCAGGCGGCGTTTTTTTATTTGGTAGGCGAAGAATTCGCCGACCAGTGAGTTATACCATTGTCCCTTTGAAATTAGACTTTGCAGCGGAAAAGGGGGGCATGGCCGTCTCGGCCGTGTGGAGACTGGTCTACTTTCTCGCACCCTGCCCACCGGAACCAAAGGAGCAGAGCGCAGCACACAGGCGAGACGCGCTGTGCCCCTCTACTAAAATCCAAAAGCAAGCGGCTTTTGGTATCATTCCATTACTTGGCGAGAGTCATCGAGTAGTCAAAAAGTTCTTCGGGTTTGAAGAAGCGTTTCAACTCGATCGCTGCATTTTCAAGTGTGTCGGAGGCATGGGCGACGTTTTGCATTACGGTCACGCCGAAGTCGCCGCGGATGGTTCCCTTGGGTGCCTTGGTCGAATCTGTCGGACCGAGGAGATCGCGAACGCGTTCGACGACGTTATCGCCCGCGATGGCCAGAGCGATGAGTGGCGAGGATTTCATGAAATTCTCGACTTCGGGGAAGAAGGGTTTCGAAGCAATGTGAGCGTAGTGCTCTTGCAATAAGCTCGCATCGGCTCGGAACATCTTACACCCGCGGATCTGGAA
>CAMDOJ010000050.1 GCA_945903555.1 Chthoniobacter flavus | reverse complement strand
GTGAGATCGAACGGCAGGGCGTCTTCAACTTTTTTCCAGAGGCGACCATGACCAGGACGAGCCAGACCACCGGAGTTTTTCACCCTGCTGCGGCGATAAGCCAACTGAAGCTGAACACCAAAAAAAACATCACGCACGAGTTGCACCCTCGAGACCTCGGCGTCCTCCAAACTTTGGGGAAAATGGATTGAGCGCCAGATATCGAGTGGGAGGGGGTTGGTATCGGCGGGATCTGGCCATAGACGGGGAATGGCAGCGAGATCGGTCACATCCAAGGCGCGATGGATATATTCCCTCAAGACCTTCACTGGAATGCCATCCCCAGCGGGATGAACGGGCGTGATGCGGTCAAAGTGGATCGAGGCTTCAGCATCATCCTCGATCACCTCGAACTCGGGAAACTCCATGACGATCTGGCGGGAGCGCAACCGAGGTTTCCCAAAAACAACTAGGCGGTTCTCGGTGGTGATCATTTTTTGAACCCACGGCATATTATACCACCGGCAAACGAGCGGGGAACTGAGGACACCAGCCTCTTCATCCTCCAAAGTGAGCTCAAAAATGCGACGGGGTCCGAATCGGCGGTAGCTGGTCTTTTTGACAACCCCAAAGAGGCAAATAGGTGATTCCGAAGCGTAATCCGGAAAACGGTCGAATTTCCTTCGATCCTCGTAGCGGCGCGGATAGTGCCGCACAAGATCCTCGAGCGTTAGCAACCCTAGGCGCTGAAGTGAGGTCCATCGTGGACGCGTCACCCAATCGAATGATTCCAATGTCGTATCCGGCGGGAGCAGACTCATTCCGAACTTCGGATTTCCATAATCTGGATTTGGGGTTCCGAGCGGCCCTGCCAATGATTCCACTCCAGCGTATAGGCGATATCCCAAGGGGGTCGGGGCATGGCATCGAGCGGGGCATTGAAATAAACCGCCGCAATTTTACGGCGCCCGGAAGCAAACTCGATGCGCAGATGCTTCTCCTTCATGACACGCGGGGCGGCGGCAGGTGTGACTCCACGTGAAAAGAAAACCGGCCTGGCATTATGAGAACCGAAAGGTTCTAGCAAATCCTGCGCCTCCAGTGTCGCAGGATCAATCTCATCCAAAGGAACCTCGCAGTGAAGATGGAGCTTTGGAGCCAACATATCCGAGGTCGCCAGTAATCGAGCCGCCTTTTCCAACGAGTCCCGGAAAGCATTCAGGTTTTTTTCATCGATCGTGATGCCAGCGGCCATTTCGTGACCGCCAAATTGAGTCAAATGAGACGCACAATCCCCCAAGAGACGAACCAGCGAAAGCCCTTCGATACTCCGTCCACTCCCCTTCCCAGCCCCATTTTCATCGAAACCGATAATGAAAGCAGGACGGTGGAACTGACGCATGATTTTTCCTGCTACGACCCCGATCACGCCGATATGCCAATCTCGGCTCCCCGCCACGATGGTGACGTCCGTTTCGGGGTTGAAGCGTGCCGAAATCCTAGCCTCTGCCTCTTCCGCGACGTGGCGTTCGACTGTTTGCCGCTCGCGATTGTGCTGATCAAGTGCGAGCGCCAGGCGGTTCGCCTCGGCGTCATCATCGGTAAGAAGAAGTTGAAGCGCTTGATTTGCCGATCCGAGGCGACCGGCGGCATTGATGCGGGGTCCAAGACGGAATCCGATATCTGAGCCACGAACCGGAGAGGAAACGCCAGAAACCGCCTTCAGCGCTACAATACCCGGCCAGCGCGTGTTTTCCATACGATCCAGTCCATGACGGACAAAAATGCGATTCTCACCGATCAACGGGACGATATCCGCGAGGGTGGCCATGGCAACGAGATCCAAGAAATCCCGCAGATCGAGACCAGGCACCGGCTGGGATTTCAGAAGGGCGTGGACGAGCTTGAAAACAACACCTGCGCTGCAGAGGTAATGGAAATCGTCGCCACACTTCGGATTCACCAAAGCCACACAATCTGGCCGCTCCATAGCGAGTTCGTGATGGTCGAGAACAACGACATCAATCCCAGACCGCTTGAGTTGGGCAATTTGCGAAACCGAAGTCGTGCCGCAATCCACGGCAATGAGGAGTTGGGGGTTGTGGAGCTCGCAACAGCGCTTGAGCCCTGCCTCACTGAGTCCGTAGCCCTCCTCAAAGCGCAGCGGAAGGAAGCAGGCGACATCAACCCCGTAAGCCCGAAAAATGCGCGCAAGAATCGCTAACGATGTCGTTCCATCAACATCGTAGTCGCCATAAAGAACAACGCGTTCCTTCCGTTGAATCGCTGCTAGCACACGATCCCGCGCGAGGACCATGTTGGGAAGAAGCTCTGGAGCGCTCAGGCCTCGAAGTTTGGGATTCAGGTAGGCGTCAGCATCAAACGGCTCCGTGAAACCTCGATTAACGAGAAGGCGGGCAAGAAAAGCAGGAATCGATAACTCGCGTTGAACCCTCTGCACAACGGCAGGTTCAGAATCGGAAGAGAAAATCCAGCGTCGCTGCATGAGCGGGTGTCAGGCTGCGATACGCTGGTGACTGGAAGTCAGTCGCTGATATATCGTAGCCAAGGAAGCCACGCTCGCAGCCCAAGAGAAATCCGTCGAAGCCACGCGATCCGAAAGAGTCTGAAACTCCGCGACGCTAAGAAATGAGGCATGGCGGATCACATCGAGCAACGCGTCCACACCATCACGATAAAAAACGAGTCCGTTTCCGTGAGCCGTTACTCGATCGTAAGGCTGAACGATCTGGTGGAGTCCATCGCAGTGGCGGGCTAGAGGAACGATGCCATTGCGCATGGCCTTCGTGAGAAATTCACAACTCGGCTCGAACTCGGCAGGAAGAAGAACAAAGTCACCGGCCTCCAACACGCGAGTCAACTCCGCTGAACCAACCTCAGGAACATGAACAAACCGCCATGCATGCCGCCTCTCGGCGACCAGAAGCGCGACGCGATCTTCATCCCTCACCGCACCAAGCAAAACGATAAAAATCTCATCCGAGGAAAGGCGATCCATCCCAACAAACAATTCCCCGAGGCCCTTTGCCGCCGTCGATGCAGCATCAACAAGAACGATTCGAGCTGCGTCGCCCGCTTTGATGGATGGAAAAAGCTCGGCACGGGATTTTGCGATGTCCTTTGCCAAAGAGGATGTCACGGGAAACGCATCGACATCGAAGCCGGGAGCGATACCGATCAACTTATTGGTATGCTCGCGCAAGACGCTCTCCATGCCACATCCATGCTCGGGGGTTTGCATAGCCGAGACGTAACGACTGCCGGGGAGCACCACCGAATCCGCGTAAACAATGCCGGACTTGAGAAAATTCATGCTGCCGTAGAACTCCAGTGCGGATGCCGAGAAATAAGACGCAGGGAGATTCGTAAGCGCAAAATCGTGACTCCAGAAATTGCCTTGATATTGCAAGCTCTGCGGTGAAAGCACCGTGACGATGCCCAGATTCTGCTCGCGGACGAAGACGGGCACGAGAGCGGGTTGCCAACCATGGACATGGATCGCATCCGGCGATTCGCGTCGGGCAACCTCGACGACGCATTTTGAGAAAAAGATAAAGCGTGCGGCATTATCCTCATAATCCCGTCCATCCATGCCGTAGAGGCCCGTCCTATCAAAATACTCGTCCCGCTCAATAAAAAGCAGGCGTATGCCCTTGGGATCGACGGCCTCCCAGACAACGCAATTTAAACGAGAAGCCCCCAGCGGAACAGCAAAACGAGCCTTAGATCGCTTAAGCGCTAGGGATTTCTGCTCCCGCACGCAACGATACAGCGGAAGCACAACGACAACCTCGTGCCCAGCTTCCGCCATTTTTGCGCACAAATTCGAAACATCATCCGCCAATTTTCCGGTTTCCGCATAAGGCGCGAACTCGCTGGAAGCCATCAGAATTTTCATGATCCAATCATGCGAAACATTGTGCCGATAGTCTAACCAAAAGAAGACAAACTCCACTATCAACCCGTCGGCATCTCGGCATAAAAAAACCCCGCCGAAGCAGGGTTCTTAAAATTGGGGTGGAAAAAGAAAGATTACTTACTTTTTACTTCTTCGATGTACTTGATGACATCGCCAACGGACTTAAGCGTCTCAGCGTCTTCATCGGGAACTTCAACGCTGAACTCTTCTTCGAAAGCCATAACGAGTTCGACCGTGTCCAAGGAATCGGCTCCAAGATCCTCCACGAATGAGGCGTCTGGTGTGACTTGCTCAGCATTCACGCCGAGTTGTTCAATGATGATTTGTTTTACTTTTTCTTCGATGGATTTTTCAGACATGGGATTTAATGTAAGTGCAGCTTGTGAGTAATGAGCGATCGGAAAATTTGCAACAAGTAATTTCGCGACAAATGAACCAAGACGGGCGACAACCTTGCTGATGATAAAAAGACGTCAAGCGCAAACTTCCCGATGAAAGCTTCGATATTCGAAAAATCGACCATCCTGAAGGCGTCCTGCGAAAGCGTTTTTGCATTCCATGAATCACCGAGAAACATTTCCAAAATCGCGCCTTCTTCACTCCATGTGCATGAGGTTGCATGCGACGACACCGCCGTGACGGGCGGTATTTTTCGCATTCGCGCCTCACAATTTGGGATCCCAATTCATTGGGTCGGACAGTGGGAACAGGTGGATTGCCCCGCCCTCCTTGTGGACACATCCCTCGCATCACCCTTCGCTGTATGGCGTCACAGCCACATATTCTCACCGCATCCTCAGGGATGCCTGATGACCGATCGCGTCGAGCACCGACTCAAGGGTGGTTTTTTGGGAGCCATAGTTTCCCGCTTCCTACTGCCCTTGTTCTTCACAGCGATGTTCCATGGACGCCATGTGGCGACGCGACGCTTTTTTGCGAGATCAGAGTCGTCGAGCGGATAGAACGGCTGGGCTGGGCTGCACCAAGCGATCGACAAAGCGCTCCCAACTCTCTTGCCCAGCAAGAATCTCGATCTCGACTCTCATATAATAGAGCGGAACCTCGGGATCCATAATGCGGGGAATGCGGACGGCGTCTTTTTCTGTGGTGAGTACGGCATCGAGCTGAAGCCGCGCACAGCGGCGAATAAAACGTTCAATTTCCTTCACGGAATACCGGTGATGGTCGGCGTAGGACTGCGTCAAATGTAAGTCGGCACCGAGAGACTCAAGGGCTTTCTCAAAACTCTCCGGAACAGCAATGCCACAGAGTGATCCGATTTTTAGACCCTCTAGGAAATCCAAGGACTTTGTCTCGCCGGTGACAAAATTCCGCAGATGCTTGGGACGATGTGTGGACTCGATGATATCTGCCGTGCGATTGTAGCGGCGAATGCGGGCAATGAGTTCCGTATTATCACTCCCATCGCACTTGGTAATAAAGATGTGCGTGGCCCGGCGGAGATTCGGTGGTGGCTCGCGGAGCGTCCCTCGCGGGAGCATATACTCGTTGCCAAAGGGAGCCTGTCGATCAATGAGAACGACCTCCAGACCATGCCTCATGCGGACGTATTGTAACCCATCATCGAGAATCAGCGTGTCTGCTTGAAATTGGTCGATCGCATAAATGCCGCTCTTCACGCGGTCGCGATCCGTGAGCACGACAACGCCGCGGAGATTGTTCGCAAGCATGAATGGCTCGTCGCCCGCCGTCCGCGAATCCAAGAGAAGAGAAACCCCATCGGACACCACACGGGGAACGAAAGGCGATTTGTTGCGCGTGATCTTCTCCAAAAGACGCACGGCAAATGGGCGAGGCACACTTTTATAGCCACGGCTCAGAATCGCCACCTTTCGTCCACCCTCCTGCAACGCACGGGCGAGCATTTCGACAACAGGTGTCTTACCCGTGCCACCAACAGTGAGGTTACCCACACTGATGACGAGGACCCCATGGGAATGACTGCGAAAAATCCGGTTGCGATATAATGCCAACCTAGTCTGAACGATCAGCCGATACAGGCCCGAGAGACAAAGCAGAACAAAGCGCAACGCGTCCGCTCGCCAGCCATGGCGGCGTTCGAGGATGACATCCATCGCAAAGGATTCGAGCCCCTCGATCGATCGTCTCATTTTAAAATACGAACACCCGTATTGTCCGCCCGAACACCAATAACGTACGCTTGATCGAAACCCGAGGCCACAAGCATCGCTGGGGCGATTTTATCAGGTCGCTTGGTGGTGATGCATGCCATAGTGGATCCCGAACCGCTCAGCCAACCACCAATAGCCCCCGCAGCAGCGGCCGCGTCCAAGACCGCTGGCAAACTTGGCAGCAACTTGGCGCGATAGGGCTGATGCAGCCGATCGCCGAAACATCCCGTGAGCTTGGCGTAATCGCCGCTGGCAAAAGCCCCCGCAATTGCGGCCGCATTTCCAACAGAATAGGCGGCATCCTTAAGAGTGATCTTGGCTGGAAGAACGCTTCGCGCATCACTGGTAGCCAATTCGATCTCCGGGATCAGAAGCAGGAATAAAAGAGAGTCACCGACCTTGTAGCGTTGCACGGGCCCCTCGGGCGGAGCGATGCAAAACCCACCGTAGGCAGCAGGAGCGGCGTTGTCGGGGTGGCCCTCCAGTTCCGCACAAAGTCGAAAAAGCGCATGTTTGTCGAGCGGGCGACCAGCAAGTTCATTGAGGCCATGTAAAATACCTAAGCGCACAGTAACGCTGCTACCGAGCCCCCTCGAGCGAGGAACATCCCCCTCGACACTCCACGAAAATGAAAACGACTTGGTTTTAGCCGTGCTAAAAAATGCATCTGCCGCCGCCTTGGCCATTTCGCCCTCCAAAGGTCCCCGGCCCTTGGACACGGTCGTGATATTATAGAGTTTCAAAGCGATACCGAGAGAATCGAAACCCGGTCCGAGATTCGCCGTCGTCGCCGGCACCCTGACTTGTACACTTTTCATCCTCACACTTTGATCCAAAGGAGGGGCAATGGAAAAGACATCTTTCATTGACTCTATTCGATTAAAAGCGAAGCTTCCGACGAAATGAAAAGGCTTGTGCCAAAAATTCCAATCGAGTCGAAAGAGACGCGTATTCCCGACGAATACCGTAGACTTTCTATTGTTTGTGTTTTGGTCACCGCATTGTTCCTCGCTTTGAGTGGGCTTGCAAGGGCAGAGGACCCGCTCGTCCTGCATATCGGGATGTTCCCGAATATCACTCATGCTCAAGCACTCGTGGCAGCAAATATGACTCGCGAAGGCAAGGGTTGGTTTGAGTCCAAACTCGGCCGTCCCGTCAAAATCGAATGGCTGATTTATAATGCGGGATCGTCCGCTATGGAGGGAATCTTTACCAAAGCGATCGACATGACATTCATTGGTCCAAGCCCCGCTGTGAATGCCTACGCAAGGTCCAATGGAAAAGATATTCGAGTGATGAGTGGCGCCATCCGTGGCGGCGAGGCTCTTGTTGTCAAGGGAGACGAGATCCAAATACCCAGTGATTTGCGCGGCAAAACCATTGCTACCCCTCAACTCGGCAACACCCAAGACGTCGAGTGCCGAGCGTGGTTGATCGATAACGGCATTCGAGTCACCCTCGTCGGCGGCGATGCCCGCGTCCTTCCAACAGCCAATCCCGACATGCTCCCGCTTTTTAAACAAGGTCAACTCCAAGCCGCTTGGACAGTCGAACCTTGGGTGACCCGATTGATCAATGAAGCAGGTGGCCGGATTTTCCACTCGGATCCTGACGCGCTCACTACCGTGTTGATCGGTAGTGTGAAATTTTTGAATGAAAATCCCCAACTCGCCGCGGATTTCAAAAAAGCCCATGAAGATCTCACCGCATGGATCCTCGCGAACCCAACTGAGGCCCGCCGCCGCGCTCGAGACGAATTAAGCGCGATCACCAAGCACAAGATCAGCCAAGCCCTCATTGACGAAGCTTGGACTCGCTTGACTTTCAACTGCGAGATCACCGTCAACCCATTTGAAAAGTTTCTCGCACAGGCTAAACAAGTTGGATTTTTGCGAACGAAGATCAACCTCCATGATTTGATTTGGAAACCATGAGCATCGAAACCGCCATTACTAACATAGCTCCCGAGCGCATCGAAATCGATGGAGTCACAAAATCCTTCACGACCAATCGAGGGACAATTGTCGCTCTCGACAACGTGAGCGTGAAAGTCGCGGAGGGGGAATTCCTCTGCCTCGTGGGACCAAGCGGATGCGGAAAATCCACTCTCCTCAATATCATAGCAGGACTGGACACACCCGATAGCGGCCGCGTGCTAGCGAACGGAGAGAGCGTCACCGGACCAGGCCGTGACCGCATGGTGATGTTCCAAGAACACGCGCTTTTTCCGTGGCTCGACGTGCTCGGGAACGTGATGTTCGGCCTCCGCCTCAAGCCCGGATTGAACAATAAGGAACGCAAGGAAGTGGCGAAGTATTACCTCGATCTCGTTGGTCTTTCCAAATTTCTTCACGCGAACATTCACGAGCTTTCAGGCGGCATGAAGCAACGCGTCGCCCTCGCCCGCGCCCTAGCTCCGAATCCTCGCGTGCTTCTCATGGACGAACCCTTTGCCGCACTCGATGCCCTCACCCGCGAACAACTCTACGGCGACATCCAACGCATCTGGGAAGCTCGCCGAAAGACCATTTTATTTGTGACCCACAATGTCCGTGAGGCCGCCTGCCTTGGCGACCGGGTTTTACTTTTTTCACCAAATCCGGGTCGCATCCACGCGGAATTCCAAGTCACTCTCCCCCGCGCAAGAGATATCAACAGCGTGGAACTCGCTCACTACTCGACTGAGATCACTGCAGCTCTCAAAGGATTCACCAACAAACAAGGTATGGAGGTCGCAGAATGATTCGCTCTCTTTCCTCAATCGTCTTTTTCCTCGCCCTGCTCCTCGCATGGGAGTTTGTGGCACGGAGTGGTCACTACTCGCCTGTGATCCTCCCCTCACCGCTCAATGTGCTGGAATATATCTGGCAGGCAACTTGCGACGGTACACTCTGGGTTGCCACGCTGGTGACCATGAAGCGCCTGCTGCTCGGCTACGGGCTTGGACTTCTATTTGGCATTCCACTCGGTCTCGTCACGGCCCGATTCCGACTTCTCCAAGATACCCTCGGCCTGCTCGCGCTCGGCGTGCAGACACTACCAAGCGTCTGCTGGGTCCCCTTGGCCCTCCTTTGGTTTGGACAGACCGAGGCCGCCATGCTCTTCGTCGTAGTCATGGGAACACTCTGGTCGGTGATCATCGCTACCAATGATGGCGTCCGCGCGATGCCGCCCATCTATCTCCGCGCGGCCCGCACGATGGGCTCAAAAGGCCTGCACACTTGGGTTAAGGTTATCCTTCCTGCCTCATTGCCCTACCTCGTCGGAGGAATGAAGCAGGGCTGGGCCTTTGCATGGCGCTCACTGATGGCCGCTGAAATTTTTGTTACGATCCTCACCGGATTCGGTCTCGGGCAATTACTCCAATACGGCCGCGAGCTCCTTGCGATGGATCAGGTCGTGGCCGTGATGGCGATCATTGTCGTCATCGGACTCCTTGCCGATCGCCTACTCTTCTCGCCGTGGGAACGGTTTTTTCACAAGCGCTGGGGCACGGGATCGGTAAAATGAGTACGAACGGACAAGCCCTCACGTTGACGAGGCTTGCCAACGGGGGGTGGTTTTTTTGATGATGCAATCCATGGATGCCATTATCGATTTACTTCAACAAAACGCGCTCATGCCCAGATCGGATATGGCACGCCTACTCAATATGTCCACGGAAGAAGTGGAGGCGGCCATTGCCAAGCTAGAAGCGGACGACATCATTCTTGGCTATAAGCCGGTCATCAACCGGGAAAAATGGGGCACCGAAAAGGTTACGGCTGTTATCGAGGTCAAAATCACGCCTGAACGCGATGGAGGATTTGATCGAGTGGCCTCGCGGATTGCCAAATTTGAGGAAGTTCAAGGCTGCTACCTCATGAGCGGGGGCTATGATTTGTTGATCATCGTCGAGGCGGCGAACTTGCGCGCTGCGGCGGCCTTCGTTGCGGAGCGGTTGAGCACCATCGATGCCGTGCAGGCCACCGCGACACATTTCCGACTCAAGACATACAAAGAAAACGGCACCTTTCACCACTTCGACGTCTCGTCCGAACGTCTATCCGTTACGCCGTGAGTATCGCCATCGCCGAACACATCAAGGGAATCCCCCGCTCGGGAATTCGAGATTTTTTTGAAATCGTCCAGTCGATGAGCGACGTGATCTCGCTTGGCATCGGTGAACCAGATTTCGCCACTCCATGGCACATCCGCGAAGCCGCCATCTACGCCCTTGAGCGTGGACGCACAGGCTACACTTCGAATCTCGGACTACCCCGACTCCGCCGCAGCATCTCGGACTACATCCAGAAAAACTTTGGCATCCGCTACGAACCCCTTTCGGAGATCCTGGTGTCCGTGGGTGTTTCAGAAGCGATTGATTTGGCCTTGCGGGCGCTCTTGAACCAAGGAGAGGAGGTCATTTATCACGAACCCTGTTATGTTTCCTATGCCCCCAGCATCGTCATGGCTGGCGGCGTCGCGCGTGCTGTCACCACACGCGCAGACGAGGGATTCATCCTCCATGCGCAGGAACTAGAAAAAGCCATCACGCCCCGCACTCGTGTCTTGATGTTAAACTTCCCGACCAACCCGACCGGTGCGGCCATGGATCCCGAGGAACTGGAAAAGATCGCATCCGTTTGCGTGAAGCACGATCTCGTAGTCCTCACGGACGAGATTTATAGTGAACTCACCTACGAAGGCCGCCCGCACCACAGCATCGCCACGCTCCCCGGAATGCGCGAGCGAACGGTTCTCCTGCATGGTCTATCAAAAGCATTTGCGATGACAGGATGGCGCATCGGATTCGCTTGCGCTCCCGCTGAACTCATCGAGGCCATGATGAAAATTCATCAATACTCGATCTTATGCGCTCCGATCATGGG
>CAMDOJ010000049.1 GCA_945903555.1 Chthoniobacter flavus | reverse complement strand
AACATCACTTGGACACTGAGTCCCGTTTCCCGTGAAGACCGCAGCGAATTGCTGGGCCATCGAGGATCCGTTCTCTGGCTCACGGGCTTGTCCGGTTCCGGTAAGTCCACGCTTGCGACTGCTCTCGAATACCAACTTCATCGCCGAGGATTGGCGACATTCATTTTGGATGGGGACAATCTTCGACATGGTCTTTGTTCGAATCTCAAATTCTCGCCCGAGGACCGTTCGGAAAACATCCGTCGAGCGGGCGAAACAGCCAAGCTTATGGCCGAAGCCGGCATGGTCGTGATTTGTTCTCTCATTTCGCCATACCAGAGCGACCGTGCGCGTGTCCGTGAGATCTGCCAACGGGACGGCATTCCATTTGCCGAGGTTTTCATCAATGCGCCATTGCAGGTCTGTGAGGAACGGGATCCACGTGGTCTTTATAAAAAGGCCCGCGCTGGTGAGATCACGGACTTCACCGGCGTCAGCTCACCCTACGAGCCTCCAACGAATGCGGAGTTGGAAATCCTCACGAGCGAAAGCACGATGGAAGCCTCACTCAGCCAACTTCTCGATTTCGCCAATGCTTTTGCGCGCAAGCTGGAATCGAGTTCAGCCACAGAGCAAGCAGCGGGATCGGGAATTTAACGAGCTAGAAAAATAAGGCTCATAACGCCTTCGGGCGGCTCTGGGTGATGTGTGGCGGCTTCAGGTAGACGGGTTCGGCGAGGCCAGATTGAGCGGCATACCGCGCGAGCACCGTCGCGTTCGGGTGGAGAATTTCTGCGTCGAGAAGCGGTGCTCCAGTGGAAAAAACACGGATGCCGGATATCAGTCTCGTTGAGGCGATTTCTGGTGATAGCAACTCGATCGGGCTGGATAGACATCCCTCCAACACATGCGCAAAAAAACACTGGTTCGAGCGCGCATCACCGACCACAAAGTATTCGGGAGCATCATAGCCTAACACCGAGCAAAGTCCTTGAACTTGGATTTTGCGGGCTTTCGCGATTCCCCAAGCGGCAGCGATACTCGAGCGTAGAGCGTTGTAGCTGCCTGGTCCTGTGCCTACGAGAACAAGATCAAATTGGCCAGAGTCGGCGAGCACCTCTTCGAGAACGGTGAAAAGCAAAGCCCCTCGGCCACGGGGATTCTCAAACGATTTCACGATAATAGGGTGATCGTTCTCAGTGAGGGAAACGCTTCCCACCGAGCTGGAGCATTCGATAGTCAGTATTCTCATGGCTTGACAGTAATCCGGCGGGTATCGGTCTCGATATGGAAATGGATTCGAATGGTATCTGTGGGTAGTTCCTCCTCGAAACGTTCCCCCCATTCGATGGCTATGACGAGTGCCTCCGCGAGATAATCGTCCAAGCCGATTCCCGCAAGTTCTGCCGCAGATTGGAGGCGGTAGAGATCCATGTGCACAAGTGGCCATCTGCCGTTGGGGTATTCGTGAACCAAGGCAAACGTCGGGCTAGAAACTTGTGCTGGATCACAGCCTAAGCCGTCTGCGAGTCCGCGTACGAAGGCTGTTTTTCCAGCTCCGAGGGGCCCTGTTAAGCTCATTGTCACTGGCCTCAGAAGAGACATACCGATATCGAATCCTGCTTGATGGGTATCCAGCTCTGTCAGGCACAAAAGCCCCGCATCGGGAATGATTTTGTTGAATTGCAGGATTTGCATAGATGAACCAATCTAGTGGTTCGGAATCCGCGATGACAACTTCTTCCCGTACTCTATTCTTTCGTTTTGGAAGCCTGCTTCTCCTGATGGCACTCTGTTTGATCATGGGTTGCGATTCACCATCGTCACGGATTCAAGAAATCAAACGCAACTTAGATGCATTTAAGCGTTCCCCGAATAAGGAGACGAAAGAAGCGTTAGAAAAATCTTTTGCTAAGATGGAGGTTCAGGTTCAGGAGTTGGAGGCAAAGGGCGATACGGTTCAGTACGACCTCTTTCGTCGTCAATCCTTCACGCTCCGGTACGATTTCCACTCGACTCTTTTAGCTATTGCAAAATTTGATACGGAAGAAGGGGTTCGTCGTGCCGCAGAAAACGTGGCTTTGGTCACGCCTACGCCGGATGCGAGTCCTTCTGCACCGGCATCTGAAGCCCCTCGCCAAGAGTAATACCAAAAGCCGCTTGCTTTTGGATTTTAGTAGATGGGCACAGGGCGTCTCTACGAGCCGGAGGGATCGCCTGTGTGCTGCGGTCTGCTCCTTTGGTTCCGATAGGGAGGGTGCGAGAAAGTAGACCAGTCTCCACACGGTCGAAACGGCTATGCTCCTCTTTTCCGCTGCAAAGTCCAATTTCAAAGGGACAAGGGTAGATTTCAGCGTTATGCCCCTTGCGCAAAGCAACAGATTACCAAGGAGAGTCTAAGCGTCCGGCGAAAAGGCTAAGGCAAAATCTTAGGCGATAGACTTTGCGAGACGGTGGTCACTTTTTATCTCGCTCGCTCGCACACGGGTCTAAAATCCGTTTTCGAGGACGACTTCATTGTAGGCGAGTTGGCCTGGGCGGGGCCAAGAATCTTGGGTTTTTTTCCCAATCGCGATCATGAAGGAAATGACGTGGTCGCTGGGTAGGCTGAGGATTTTGCCGACGGCATCGTAGTCAAATCCATCCATCGGGCAGGAATCATAGCCCAGTTCCTTGGCGGCAAGCATGAGCGTCTGACCAGCCATCCCGCAGGAACGCATGGCTTCGTCACGTTGCACTTGAGGTTTTCCTGAATAATATTGAGCAATGGCGGGCACGAGAAAGTTCTGCACGGGCTCGGGGGCATTGCGCCAGTATCGTGCGGGATTTTGCTCCCACGATGAGAGGTCGGCACAAAGAACAACGAGGATCGAGGCATCGGTGACTTGAGCTTGGTCCCAAGACACGGCGCGGATTTGTTTACGAACTTCCATGTCCTTCACAATCACAAAGCGCCAGTTTTGGATATTGAAAGCCGTTGGAGAAAGCATGGCGAGTTCGAGGAGTTGGCGCTCAACCTCCTGCGGCATTGGATGGGTGGCATCGTATTGTTTAATCGCGCGGCGGCTCTGGATGGCTTCAATTGTATTCATTTCGGAGGTTAGACTGCGTAAAATAGGTTGAATTGCAATACTGATGAAATCCTTTTTGGGTATGGGGTCAAGTTACGAGGGATCAGTTGATCTCGATAGCTTCGCAGACGTCCCGCCAACCGGGGAAGTTCCAAGTATTCGGAAAGCCAGAGCACTGGTGGGGTTTCACCGACTGGATGGCGCAATCTCGGCCGTCTAAAAAAATACAGGATTCATCGGGTTGGTCGATGAGGGCGAGTCCGTCGCGGCGAGGACGTAAGCGCGTGAAGCGTTGGATGAACTCGTGTTCCGTGAGTCCCAGAAATACAGAGATGGCGGAAATGTCCGTTTCCGTGAGTTTAACAAACCCTGGCCAGCGGCAACAATTTGTGCAGCGCTGGCAGGCGTAGCGTGGGGAATCACTCACGAAGTCAATCGCCAAGGCGCTTGCCAGGGATGAGATAGTTCACCGCGTAGTCACGAACGGCATCCTCGAGCGAGGTTGTGGGCTGAGCGTAGCCAGCCTCGCGGAGTTTCGAGATACCCGCGCAGGTATGGTATTGGTATTGATTTTTGAGATTTTCCGGCATGTCGAAATACTCGATCACGGGATCCCGCCCCATCGCAGTGAAGAGGGCTCGCGCTAGATCGTTCCAAGTGCGGGCGACTCCGGAACCCACATTGTAGAGTCCGCCTGCATCCTCGTTTTCGGCCAAGTGGAGGGTCATTTCCACGGCATCCTTGACGTAGATGAAGTCGCGCATCTGGCCGCCATCAGAGTATTCTGGTTTGTAACTTTTGAAGAGTCGGATTCGGCCGGTGCGCTGGATTTCGTCAAAGGCCTTGCAAACGAGGCTACGCATGTCGCCCTTGTGGTATTCATTTGGGCCAAAGACATTGAAATACTTGATACCTACGATTTCCGGGAGGATTTCCTCGTGGTTCGCGTAGAGGTCGAAGAGTTGCTTCGAGTATCCGTAGAGGTTGAGCGGGCGGAAGCGAGAGAGGTCTTCGAATTTGTCATCCATCCCGGCGGCACCATCGCCGTAGGTTGCGGCGGAGGATGCATAAACAAATCGAGCTCCGGAAAAGAGTGCCCAGCGGCAGAGCGATTTGGTATACGCGTAATTATTGCGCAAAACGAATTCGGAATCGGTGACCGTCGTGGACGAGCAAGCGCCTAGGTGGAAGACGGCGGCGAATCGACCGAATTTGTCGGAGGTCTTCTCGATGCCATTCAGGAATTCATCGGCGGGAACGTAATCTTCAAAAGTGAGTGGTCGAAGATTACGCCATTTCTCATCCTCGCCGAGAGCATCTGTGACGACGATCTGCTGGATGCCGCGCTGGTTGAGGGCATGAACCAACGCGCTACCGATAAAGCCTCCTGCGCCGGTGACAAGTACGCGGGCCTTCTCATGGAGAAGGATGTCACGGGCATTTTGTTTTTTTTCACCACTGAGGCGTGATCGGGTGGCTTTGTAGGTCGGTAAGTGGTCGCTCATGGGATTATTTGAGAATTTTAAAGTTTGATGCCCAGATTGCTAAATGTCTCATCAAAAAGAAGGGTCTTCTCGGCGAAGATCGATTTGGCAGTGGCGGTGTAGGCTTTGGCTTTCTTCGGGTTGGAATGCCTGTATTCCCAAATGGCTTGGGCGTAATACCAAGCTGGCGAGTCACCAGGATATTTGATGTTGTTCAGAGAGTTCTTAGCCCGAACATCATCACCGGCTTCGATGTCACAGAGGGCGAGTTTGAACTGTAAAAGCTCATTGACTGGATCTTGTGAAGCCAACATCTGATAATAGCGTCGCGCTTCTGTGTATTTCTTTTGAATGAAGAGCAACTCACCGTAATTAAATGCAGCCGGAAAAAAACCGGGTTTTTTGTTTAAGGAGAGATCGAAATATTTGGTCGCGCTTACGAAGTCCTTTTTCTTCATGTAGACCGATCCGAGCAAGTTGAGGACGTCGGGGTCGTAAGGTTTTTCCTTTTCGATTTCTATTAACTTCGTTAGGGCCGAATCGTAGGCTTCCGAGCGGAAATCAGCGACAATGGAATCCATTAACGCCAGCGAAGCCTCCTCGGGATCGGGGGTCGACAATTCGGCCAAGGCCGCAAAGAGGCACTGGCTTAAAAGCAACGGGATCAGGTGGGAGATTTTCAAACCAACCTAATATGCGCCAGCGAAAGGCTTGCTAGCAATATCAAAGCTTACGCATCCAAGGCAGTCGGTGAGTGGGGTGGGGTGGCCGTGAAGGTGAGTGTGGAGTTCTTTTCCTCCAAGTAGCCGATCGTCCAACTGCTCGGAAGCAAGACCACCCAAAAACCAAAGGAGTCGCGAGCGAGGGTGCACCCACTTGGAAGCATGACATCGGGACGATCTAAAAAGGGGGCGCCTTCCTTGAGAACCCATCGTGCAAATTGCCACGGAGCAGTTTCCACTCGGCAGTCGGCGCTGTATTCTGTTTCCAGCCGATATTGCATGACTTCAAACTGCAGCGGGCCAACGGCTCCGAGCAGAGGAACTCGCGCCACGGCATCAGGCAGTTCAAACTGCTGAGCCACGCCTTCCTTGAGGAGTTGGTCGAGACCTTCGCGAAAGCGTTTGAATTTGGCCGTGCTGGAGTTGCGAATGTAGGCAAAGCACTCCGGCGGGAAGCGGGGGATCTCGCTGAACTGAAGTGAGGGATCTTCACTCACCGTATCGCCAATCAGGAAATCGTAATTTCCGACGATGCCGACCACATCGCCGGCCCACGCTTCATCGACTGTTTCTCGGTCTTGAGCAAAAAGGCGTTGGGAATTCCCGAGGCGAACGGCTTTGCCCGTGCGAATGTGTGTGGCCAACATGTCACGCCGGAAGCACCCCGAGACGACGCGAATGAATGAAACGCGGTCGCGGTGTTTTGGGTTCATGTTCGCTTGGATCTTAAAAATGAACCCGGAGAATGGCTCGTAGTCTGGCTGCACAACCTTGGTGCCGCTCGGGCGTGAGGTTGGTGAGGGGGCCAACTTGAGGAAATTATCCAACAAAAGCTGAACGCCGAAGTTGTTCATCGCACTCCCGAAAAAGACAGGGGTCGATTTGCCCGCGCTCACTGCTGCAAAATCAAAGTCCGTACCAGCGCCATCGAGGAGCTCGAGTTCGTCGCAAACCTTGGAATACACATCCGGAGCGAGCGAGGAGCGGACAGCCTCATCCTGAATGCCGCCGACGGAAACGGGAGCGCGGTAGGTGCCACGGGGAGTTTTTTCAAAAAGGTGGACTGATTTTTCACGACGGTCGTAGACACCCTTGAAGTCAACTCCATCGCCTAGCGGCCAATTCATGGGCAAGGCGTGAATACCAAGAACAGACTCAAGTTCGTCGAGAAGTTCAAGCGGGGGCCGAGCTGGACGGTCTAGCTTGTTCATGAAGGTGAAGATCGGAACACCTCGCTGGCGGCAGACTTCGAAAAGTTTGCGAGTCTGAGTTTCGATTCCTTTTCCTGCATCGATCACCATTATCGCTGCATCGACAGCGGTGAGGACTCGGTAGGTATCCTCCGAGAAATCTTTGTGTCCAGGCGTGTCGAGGAGGTTCACTACGCAACCGCTGTAGTCGAACTGTAGGACTGTCGAGGAGACCGAAATGCCACGCTGCTTTTCGAGTTCCATCCAGTCGCTTGTTGTTGCGCGTTGGTTCTTGCGGGAAGTGACGCTACCGGCGAGTTGCACCGCGCCACCGTAGAGGAGAAACTTTTCAGTGAGCGTGGTTTTTCCGGCATCCGGATGCGAGATGATCGCAAAAGTGCGGCGACGTGAGATTTGTTCAAGAGCGGCACTCATATTTCAAAAGGTTTCGGAATTTGTGTGAGGAGTTTGACTCCGCTTTTGCGAATGAGAGCCACATCCTCATGTCTCACCCCGCCAAGGCCTGGCATGTAGATGCCGGGTTCCACAGTGATGATCTGGCCTGGAAAAAAGGTGGTTGAGCCGAAGCGCGGGGATTCGTGGACTTCCAAGCCGAGGCCATGACCCGTGCCATGGAAAAACCCCTGCCATCGACCATTGATAATCTCGGTCGGGTATCCGGAAGCGGCAAAAAATTGTTTGATCTTGTCGTGAACGGGACCGCCCTCAACGCCGGGCTTCATCGACTTGATGGCCATCTTCTGACCGGTAAGACAGGTCTCCCACATGTGACGCTGGGCCTCACTCGCCTTGCCTCGAACAACAGTTCGTGTGAGGTCGCCGTGATATCCGCTTCGCGCATCGCGCGGGAAGATGTCGAGGATGATCAATTGATTCGCAAAGAGCGGGCCAGTACCGCGAGCATGGGGATCGCAGGCGTGCTCGCCGCAGGCCACAATGGTATCGCCTCTAGCCACGCCGCCCGCCTGAAGGACAGCGGTCTCCATTTCCAATCGGAGTAGTTCCGAGGTGAGTTGGGTGCGACGATGGGAGAGCGTGTTGTCTTTCTGAATTCGTGCGTCGCGCAGGATTTGCAATCCGCGATTCATTCCCGCCTCGGCGATTCGAGTGGCGGCTTCCATCGCTTCGATTTCGGCAAGGGATTTGATTTCTCTCTCTGGAAAAAAGACTCCCTTGGAAGGTTTCAGGGAAAGGCCGAGGGCCTTGAGTTCTTTGGCTAAGCCGAGTGGAAAATCGGATGGGACTTCGACTTTGTTGACCATTTTGGCAACCAGCCAGGCCTTGACGACTTTGGGGAACGAGGGACGTTTTGAGGACGTGCGTGAAGCGATCTTTTCAAACTCGGAATAAGCATCCACGACATCGACTTTCGCTTCTGCTCGGCCGCGATCGACTTCGAGGTCACTCAGGAGGAGATGGGACTTGCCCTCTACCTCCAGAAAAGAAAAGGCATCAGGGGCGCGAAAACCAGATGCGTAAAGCATGTCGGCATTGGCTTCGCTCGAGGCGATGATGAGTTTAGGACGTGCCATGTATGAAAAAGGGGAGAACCTAGCACCACATATCTCATCGGGATAGCAGAATGGAGCCAGCGATGATGGTTCCACTATGTATTCTCCTTTTTTGGTGTTGAAGCAACCGGATGTGGAGAAATGATCTAGCGGGACAGACGCCGTTTTTTTACGCGCCGTAGCTTTTTGTGAAGCGTTTGCGACTTTCGGGTTCGGCTTCCACATTTGGAGCAGCAGGAGCGGTCGGCGCTTCGATGGTTGGCTCCGGAGTGAACTGGGAAGGAGGTTCTGCTGGAGCCCCTGCTGATGCTTGGACAAAGGCGAGGCGGAGATCAGACAGGACGCCATTGAGCATTTGTGTTTCCTCATTGGAGAGGTTGCCGCGTGTTTTATCTTGGAGCATTTCCAGCATGTCAATGAACATGCGCGCGTAGGGAAGATTCGTCTCGGGTTCGTTGGTTTGGGGGTTGGGTATGCGACCAAGGAACATGGCGGCCTGCTGGGCTTGCATCATGACAAGTTCCATGAAGCGTTGAGCCATTTCACCGGCGTTGATTGAGTTTCTGACTTCGGCCATAGGATTATTTACTTTCGGTTGGTTGGGATTTTTCGGGCGGTAGCACAGTGGCTTCCACGGCATTTTCGAATGAGAAGAATTTGGCAGCGACGCGGCGGGTATCTTCCAAGGACACTTTTTCGATATCACCCTTCCGACGCTTATAAGAATCAAAGCCCAAGCCCATCAATTCATCGACGGCGCAGGCAGCGGCGAAGGCACTGTTACTCTGATTGCGAATGGCTTCCCCCCCGATGATCTTTGCACGCGCGCGGGTGAGTTCCTCCTCGGTGAGACCTTCTTTGGCCAGATCGGCGATCTCAGATCTCATCTCGTCGGTGACGGGGCCGACTTTTTGTGGATCTGTACCAAGATAAAAGAGGAACGCGCCAGGGGCGAGTCCGCAAAACTGAGTGGCTCCGACAAAATAGGCGAGGCCCATCTTTTCGCGGATGCGGTTAAAGAATCGGGAACCTAGGTCGCTTGAGGCCACGCTGATGAGTTCCAGCGTGGTACGGTCGGGATCTTTAGACGAGGCGCCTTGATAACCGATCATCAGGACGGCCTGTTTTTTATCCAGATAGGATTTTGATGGTGCTACGCTGTGATTCGGCTCTGGGGAAGAAACCTTTTCAAAAGCGAGTTTACCTGCGGGAAGGGCTGATAGGTGGGTCTCGAGGAGTTGACGAACCTCATCGGCTTTCACATCACCGAAAACGGAAATCACACCATTGTGGGCGTTGGTGTAGTTTTTGTGGAATTCTTTGAGTTGTTCTTGGGTGATGGCGTTAACCGAATCGGGGGAGCCCAAATTGCGAAGCCCGTAGGGATGGTTGCCAAAGAGTTTTTCGCGAACCAGATTGCGAGCAACGGATGTCACCTGCTCCTCATCGGCTTTGATTCCCGCTACTTGGCTTTTCTTTTCCAGCTCGATCTCGCGTTCCGAGAATATGGGATTGAGAATAACGTCGGAGAGGAGCTCCATGCCCAAAGCCAAGTCGGGTTGCATGATTTCAACGCCAACGCTGAACGAGTTATTCCCGCTATCCGATCCGATGCTGCCGCCGACGCCTTCGATCTGGTCCGCAAGTTCCTCCGCGGTGCGATTTTTAGTGCCTTTGAGCAAGGTTTGCGAGTAGAGGCGCGTGATGCCATTTGTTTCGCGTGTCTCAGCCAGGAGACCGCCGCGGAAGACAGCATTGACCGAAACGAGCGGCAATCGCGCATCTTCACGAACGAGGAGGCGAAGCCCATTTGAAAGTGTGAACTTCTGGATATCTCCAGGCTTGATGTCAGCGGCGCCCAGTTTTTTACCCGCGAGGGTTCCTGTGGGATTGAGTGACGTGATATTAATCGTGTCATCTCGCAGGTATTGGTTCGCAACGCGCTGGATATCGGCTTCCGTGACCTTTGATATCAAGTCGATATAGTGTTTTGAGAAGTTCAGGTTGCGGGTCAGCATCCAGTTTGAGCCGACATCGCTTGCCTTGCCACGTGCGGTGGTGAGAGCTCCCAATTGGGAAGACAGGATGGAACGGCGGGCTCTATCCAGCTCAACCTTAGTCACGCCGTTTTTCTTAAGGTCATCGAGAATGGCGAGGGATTCCTTCTCAGCGGCATCACGTTTGTCGGGATCTGAGATCGCCTGCATCACGAAAATGCCTTCATTTTGCAGTGAAAACATGCCTGCGGATGCGCTGTGAGCAATTTCCTTTCGCTCGCGGATCTCGCGGTTGAGGCGGGAACTTGCGCCGCCACCAAGGATGTCTCCGAGGATTTCGAGTGCGGGCGTGTCCGAGTTGGTCAGGCCTGGAATACGCCAAGAGAGCGAGAGGCGGGAAAGCTCCGTAGGGAATTCCTCATGAATCTCCCTGGGCCCCATTTGAGAAGGTTCATTGGCGATGTAGATTGGATCGAGTGCACTGCGCGGAGTGGATGCAAATTGCTTGCCGAGTTCCTCGTGGATCTTGGCCGCACTCACATCGCCGACCACGACAAAGGTCAGGTTATTTGGAACGTAGCGGGATTTATAGTAATTTAGGACATCCTCTCGAGTGAGCTTGTTGTAGACGTCGAGGTAACCGATGACAGGATGTCGATACGGGCTTTCCTTGAAGACAGTATCCAGCATGAGCTGGGAGCTCTGGCGGCTGGGATCATCAAATCCCATGGCAAACTCGCGGCGGATGACTTCTTGTTCTTTCGTGTATTCGGCTTCGGGGAGAGTCGCATTTTGCATCACATCGGCTAAAATTTCAACGGCCTCCGAGGCACCATCCGCAGGAGTATCAATCCAGTAAACCGTGCGATCGAACGAGGTATAGGCATTGATGTAGCCGCCACGATTTTGAATTTGCTTAGCTATCACTCCGGGGGCGCGGCTAGTCGTCCCTTTGAATAGCATGTGCTCAAGGATGTGAGATATGCCGGCTCCCATATTTGTGCCTTCATGAATGCTGCCTGTGGCGCACCAAGCTTGAACGCTCGCTACCGGAGCACTGCGATCTTCCTCAACAATCAGA
>CAMDOJ010000048.1 GCA_945903555.1 Chthoniobacter flavus | reverse complement strand
CGGCGCTGTCGCGCCTTAAAATATCGGACACCGACGGCGCGGCGTCCCTACCAATTATCAAGAGGTGCTTTCGCACCATTCGCGGTGCAGGTTTGAATTAAAACGAACATCCCACTTTTACTCCGCCACGAAAGTAAATGGCCACTCCTTCCAATCCTTTACTAGCCCTGCACGCACGGGATTCTGCAAAACATAGTCACTCTTTTGCTCGAAGCTCTCGTCACTTCGTAGTCGATGCTCAAAAAAATCCCGCTGCCAAAGAATTCCGAACTCATGCGACGTCCAGTGTTTCCAATTTTGCACGCTTTTCTCAAGCAATACATCCTGTGAAAAACTCAAAATCAAGTGAACGTGATCCGGCATGATGGTTGCCGCATGCGCCCACCACTCTCCTTTGCGTACTCGGTGTGCAACCGAATCGAGAAGCCCATGTGCTGTACCGGAGGAGGAAAACGGGCCTGCAGAGCGGTCCTTGGCACAGCAAGTGATAAAAAATACCGACTGGCTTCTATCGACCCAAAGAGGCGTTTCATGAGGCAGGGATCGGCGTCCAGCATCCATACACACAACATCACGAGATGGGTGAGCTGAATGAAAGGAAAAAAGATAAGACTCGGGCTTCGCTTCGTTTTGAGGGTAGGGATGGCGCGCCGCCGCCGTCCGACTCCCCCGCCAGGCTTTCCAAGCCATAGTCGCGCAGCGTGGAGATTGGAGTCGCCTTTGCATCCCAGAAGCGGCGCTATCGCGCCTTCTAATATCGGACACCGACGGCGCGGCGTCCCTACCAATTATCCCGAGGTGCTTTCGCACCATTCGCGTGGAAACCTCCCTAGCGCCCGCATCACCAAACGCCCTTCGTTCCGAGGGTAGGGATGGCGCGCCGCCGCCGTCCGACTCCCGCGCCGAAGGCGCCCCGCATCGCAGAGACGGCGCTGTCGCGCCTTCTAATATCGGACACCGACGGCGCGGCGTCCCTACCAATTATCAAGAGGTGCTTTCGCAGCAATTTCCGCTCTCTTGTCTCAACTTTCCCGCGCCATCCAGATGCGCTTCAATTCCTGCTTGCTATGACTCCTTTTAAAATACAATTTCACGCATTATCTTTGGCACCTCTCCCTTCACATAGCGGCGAGGGACTTAAGACTTTCTCCGAAAAAGACATTAATCATCATGGCCAATCCAAACGTTACTGAACTCACCGACGCAAACTTCGACTCTTTCATCAAAAACGCGGGTGCTCCCGTGCTTGTGGATTTTTGGGCCCCTTGGTGCGCCCCCTGTCGCATGCTCGGCCCGATCGTCGATGAGGTCGCCACCGAAAATGTCGGTAAATTTGCCATTGCGAAAGTCAATGTGGACGAGGCTCCCGGGGTCTCAGCGCAATTCGGGATTCGCAGCATACCGTCCCTCATTTATTTCAAAAGCGGCGCGAAGCAGGAGCAATCTGTCGGGATCTCCAGTAAGGCCGAGATCGTGAATAAGCTCACCGCTCTACTCTAAGAGGAACGCAAACACATTCGGCAACTCTTCAAAGTTCACGCACCGAGCACATCCTGGATCTGTTCCCAGATCGGGGCTCGCGAGCACTTTGCCATCCCAAGGGTTCTTCACCGCTCAGGGCGATTGGAGGCCGTATTCACTGATTACTGGTCTCAAGGTCTTTGGCATGTCGCGGCACGCTTGGCTGGGGCGAACCGCTTAACAAGCCGCTTCCATGAAGAATTGAGCGATGCGGAGGTTTATGCCTTCAATGCCTCGGCGTTGGGGCAAGGTCTATCCCATCGCTTTTACAAACACGACAACCCCTACGGCGGATACCTTCGCGTGGGTAGCCGATTCGGACGCAACGTCCGCTCCGCACTTCGGAAACGCAAGGAACAGCACTGGGAAAACACGGTTTTTTTTGGATATGACACCGGCTTCTTTGAAGCCGCCGCATGGGCGAAAAACCGAGGCGCGGCCTGTGTCGTTGGTCAGATGGATCCCGCTTTCACTGAAGTCGAAATGGTGCGTCAGGAGGAAAAACTTTGGCTCGGATGGGCAAAGAAGCCGATTGTTGTTCCTGAGGAATATTTTCTCTGGAGGCAGTCTGAATGGGCCTTAGCCGACATTGTGATGGTAAATTCGCGTTGGACACGAGACGCGCTACTCAAGCAAGGAGTACCAGAATCCAAGCTCGCTATTGTTCCGCTCGCTTATGAGGTGGATGACAAGAATGTACTCGCACCGATCCCCCTCAAGGGGGGCAACGCCCCTTTGCGCGTGCTTTTTTTGGGCCAGGTGAATATTCGCAAAGGTATCCCCTACTTGATTGAGGCCGCTCGACTCCTGAAGGGGGTACCAGTGCATTTCGATGTGGTCGGTCCAATCGCCATCGCCGATCAGTTTGTCGTCACTGCACCGTCAAATGTGAGATTCCACGGTTCGGTATCACGCGATAAAGTCCAGGACTTCTACACTCAGGCCGATGTCTTCGTTCTTCCGACCATATCGGATGGGTTTGCGCTCACTCAATTGGAAGCCATGTCGCATGGACTGCCGGTCATCACGACGCCAAATTGTGGAGATGTGGTCACTGATGGGGTTGATGGATTCCTCGTCCCCGCGAGAAATGCGACAGCGCTCGCAGAAGCGTTGCAAACACTCGTGGACGATCCCGAGCGACTCCAAGCGATGCGTGAATCCGCACGGGATCGTGTCGCCGCCTTCAGTCTGGATCAACTCGATAAAAACCTGCGTCAACTCGAAGCTCGCCTTCCCCTCCGGCGGAATGAGTCGGCGTCATCGGAGTTGTAAAAAACACCTTTTTATTCAAAGACACGTCAGCGGAATCAGCGCTTCGTCTCCACTCGCAACATCACTTCATTTCGTCGTAGTAACGGCAGCGTCCACGGCGGATCGAAGTATCCGCACACCGGCTCCCCTTCAACAACAAGGCCCTTACTCACAATCCAACTTTTCAGCAGAGCGAGCTTTTCCGACTCCATTGCGTCCGAGCGACCTCCACTAAATCGCACCACAGCAAAGCGACCGGCGGGGATTTTTTTGATGGAGAGCGTTGTATCGAGAGGTATAGGAACACCTTTGCTTGAGATGTCGGACGGCATGACGAAGGACATCGTACTCATGCCCCCAGAAATAAGGACTGGCGTCGTCATGGCGATTTTCTTCTTTGCCTCGTTTTTGCCTGTGATGTAGCCGAAGAGCTTTCGGAATCCCACATTCTCACCAGTTTCCCTTTCCGTCATCGGCGCCTCGACAACCGTCAGCTCAGGATAATCTCGAATCTCAAAGCCTCCCTCGGACTGAACCACGCTGTAAGGAGCAGATTCATACCCCGAACGGGATGTCTTGCAACCCACGAGGGCAAGAACGCACACACCCACTAGCAGAAGCGAAACAAACAAAGACGAGTTCATGGACATAGCCTACCCGAATATCGCTAATACGCGAATTTCATCGCACGCTTCGACCTCATCGAAGAAAGTCGTAGATATGTCAGAGACTCAACCAACGATGCGCCAACTCAAAAGCCGCGCCCAACTTGCCAAACCACTCATCAAGCTCGGAAAAAACGGTGCCTCTCCGGAATTCCTCACCGAGTTCAACTCGCTCCTCACTCGTCACCAGTTGGTCAAGATTCGGTTTGAAGGTCATAAGGAAGAACGCAAAACCCTCTCCAAAGAACTCGCCACCACGACCGGATCCACTTTAGTCCAACAGGTCGGCCACACAGCTGTTTACCATCTCGGCGCGGTCGTGAAAGAGTGAGCCGAAACATCCCCCTTTTCATCGCATTCCGCGTGTTCTTTAACGCGAGGTTCTACTATCCGGTCTTGGGGGTTCTTTTTTTGGATCTGGGGTTGAGTCTGGAGCAATACGCAACACTTAATGTGATATGGGCAGCCACCATCCTGCTGGTGGAGATTCCCTCCGGCGCCTTGGCGGATGTGATTGGACGGCGTTGGATGGTATCGCTGGCAGGACTCCTCATGGTTGCGGAGATGGCGCTCTTTGCCTTCGCTCCGATCGGGCCATGGCTATTTCCGCTCCTTATTTTAAACCGCATTATAAGCGGAATGGCGGAGGCCTGCGCCAGCGGAGCCGATGAGGCACTAGCCTACGAATCCCTTCCAAAAGAGGGGCGCGACGAGAGATGGAGAAGCGTCTTAGTGATGCTCATGCGCTGGTCCTCCGGAGCTTTTTTCATCGTTATGATTACTGGGGCACTCGCTTTTGACCGGCAATTTGTGGAAGCAGCTGCTGCCTTTTGCGGTTGGCATATCGAAGCAGGGATCACCATACGCTGGCCGGTTTATTTGACCCTAGCGACATCGGTGCCCGCGTTCCTTTGCGCGCTAGCCATGCGAGAAACCCCAACCTACCAGCAACCCCGCACACAGCATCCACTCCGCGAAGCGCTGGAAAACATCCTTGGCGGGGCGCGCTTCGTCTTTTCCTGTCCACGAGTCCGATGGCTTATGCTCTGTGCCGTTTTATTTGACTCTCTCGTGCGCCTATTTCTGACCTTCGCTAGCAATTACTATCGCCTCATTGGTCTTCCGGAATTCGTGAATGGTTTTCTAGGTTCCCTTTATGCCCTGCTAGGATTTCTTGCTGCGGTGCTCGCCCAGCGCATGATCTCAAACTTCAAGCCCGCGATGATTTTTACAGCTTTGGGGATTTTGGTTTTTGTACCCTTGGTCGGCCTCTGCTTTGCCACACCGATCTGGGGGCTTTGGGTGGTGATACCGATCGGACTCTCTATGCCAATGATGCAGTATTTTGTCTCGAGCTATCTCAACGAGTGGACTGAGTCGAAGCTGCGTGCAACGGTATTAAGTTTTCGAGGGGTAGCTCTCAATATCGGCTACGCCTTTGCTGGCATCGGATTTGTGGCCGTAGCCTCGTCCATACGAGCTACCGGTATAGACCTTTCGGAGACTGCCGTCTTTGCAAAAACATTGCTCGCCTTGCCGATAGCCTTCGGTCTGGGAAGCCTAATACTGATGTGGGCGGCTTGTGGAAAACGGAAGGCTCCAATAGGGAGCTGAAACACTACTCCGCTGGCGCATCGACCTCCTTAGGAGGCTTCGAATCCTTATACCAGAGGATGCCGTGCTGCCGGAGATTGTAGATGAGCGCGCGAACGTTCTCGGACGTTTCTGGATTGCTGATGAGCATACCTAGCACACCCTTGCCCTTGCTGACTTGGTCGACAAGCGCACGGACACTCGCGAGTGTTTTCTGAAACTCGTCAGCGGCTTTTTTGACTGAATCAACCGCCCCTTGACTGCTTTTCACCGTGATATTCGCTTGGGACATAAGCGTGTCAGCTTTTAACGACGCTTCCGCCATTTTTTCCGAGGTGACTTGTAGATTTTTGATCGTTTCCGTGATTTTCTGCAACTCGTCTTTGGAGAGGATGGAGTCGTTGATTTTCGTGACCGCCGTATTCACGTTGCCAATCGTCGTCCGCAACTCCGCAATGAGGTCGCCCGCTCCAGACGTCATCCCTTCAATGCCATCAGCCACATCCGACCCTTTGACCACCGCGTCAGGCTCAATGATCTTTTGCTCGTTGAGACCCTTCTTGAGATTGACCTGAATAAATTTGTCACCCAGAAGACCAGAACTTCCAATCGTGAAATCGCTGCCAACAGGAATTTTCACCTGATCCATAATGCGCAGGTCCACATAGACACCGCTCATGTCGGGCTTAATGATCGGTTCACTCGTCATGCGACCGACCTTGGCTCCAGCGAGCAGAACCTCGGATCCACGAAGCAGCCCGTTGGCATTCGCAAACTCCACTCGGACATCGTAAAAGTTGCTGAACCCTTCGCCCATTCGTCCAAAATAAACGACCATTAGGGCCACGGTACTAAGCCCAATCAATATAAATACCCCTACCTTGGCCTGCGTTGAATAGTCTTCTTTGGTCATTTGATGTTCTTCAATAAATGGTTTCGCCTGATCTTCCATCCACAAAATCTCGGATGGTGGGATCGGTGGTGCGGCGGAGTTCCTCCGGTGTACCAATAAAGTAAATCCGCCCCTCGCTTAGCAGAGCAATCCTATCCGCAATGTGGTTGCAACTCACCATATCGTGAGTCACGACGATGGAGGTGACGTGGAGTTCCTTTTGGAGATGTCGGATGAGCTTGTTGATGCTGTCCGAGACAATCGGATCCAAGCCCGCTGTAGGCTCGTCATAGAGAATCACTGCCGGAGGTGAAATGATCACCCGAGCCAAGGCGACACGCTTACGCATTCCCCCACTTAGGTTGACCGGCATCTTGTGATCGTGTCCGGTCATATTCACCATTGCCAGCGCTTGAGCGACTTTCTCACGGATAACCGCTGGTTTTTTTTCGCCCCTCTCCCGAAGCGGGAAAGCGACATTATCAAAAACATTCATCGAGTCGAAAAGCGCCCCATCCTGAAAGAGCATACCAATATGTCGCCGGACCGGCTCCAATTCACGCTCGTTGAGTTTCGTCACATCCATGCCTTCAAAAAGAATGCTGCCTGAAATGGGATGCATGAGCCCGATGAGATGGCGAAGAAAAACACTCTTCCCACCGCCACTTTTACCAAGCAGCACGAGCGTTTCTCCCTCGATGATGTCAAGCGAGAGTCCGCGCAGGATTTCCTGAGCCCCGATTTTTTGAACGAGGTTTTTAACCTGAATGAGTGGCGTCGTTGTCATTATCCAGCGGGAAAGATGATGTTAAGGGCCATGGTCAGGAAAAAATTCACTATCAGGATCGCCAGCGAGCAATTCACGACAGTGTAGGTCGTAGCGCGACCGACCCCCACAGCGCCGCCCTTCGCGTTCAGACCCTCACGACAACTAATAAAAACAATGATCCCCGCAAAAAAGAAACCCTTCACCAGCGCCATCACGATATCGCTTGAATCAACCCATTTCTGCGTGTTCGCCAAAAAATAAACCCCTGAAATGTTGAGCACTTTCACGCCCACATAGTAACTAGCGAGAATACCGCACCCCACTGATTCCGCGACCAGAAATGGCATCGAAATGAACATCGCTATAGACCTTGGAACAACAAGGTAGTCCACAGGGCTCACCGCTAATGCACGAAGAGCATCGATCTGCTGAGTGACCTTCATTGTTCCTATTTCTGCACTCATCGCAGCCCCGACTCTCCCCGCAACCATCACTCCCGCGAGCACCGGACCCAACTCCCGAAACATCGACACCGCAACCACGGACCCAACCGCCGTTTCCATATTCAGACTCGCAAACTGAAAATACGCCTGCGCCGTGAAGACAGCCCCAGTGAAGGCTCCGGTTACCACTACGACTAGCTGGGATCGGTATCCGATCTCTGCGATTTGGTAGAGCACAAGCCGCGGCCGAATCCGCCCCCGCGCAATCGAAAGCAATGTCTCCCCCGCCAACATAGCCACTTCACCCAAAAAGATGACAATGTAGGAATAAACCAACTTGATGTATGAGATTAAAACCATGCTAAAAACGCGGGCAGCAGAGTAAAAAAACGCCTAATAGATTCTTTGGGTTTTTTTGCAGGAGCTGACATTCTCTGGCAATCGGCCCACGAACTTGAGATCCAGTTCCAGCTTCGCAAAAAGGACTTCGAAGGTGCTGAGACGAGGAACTTCATCCTCAAACTCCATGTAGATAATATCATGGTCCGTATCGACTTTATATCGTAACCTTGGGATCACATCCAACTCCAGAGCTAATCCCAACATCTTGTCAGGAGCACGCACCCCAGCGGCATAAACTTCTAGTTCGACCATTCTTCAATTTTCAACTGAAGGCCCATCAAAGCAAGGTCGATTTTCAAAAGAAACACCACCCACATCCACGCCCCCTGTTTATGAGGTTGTCCGATTTCGAGTTGAAATCACCCTCGCCATCATCCAGCATCACATATTGCTTTGACTAATTTACGCCTCTATTTCCTACTTGCCGTCACGGCTCTCTGCTTCTGCTCGAATCTTTTCGCCGAGGATTCCTCTAACATCTTTTTGCAGGGCTATCAGGAGTTTCAAGCCGGGGAGAAATGCGAACGCGACAGCCAATTGCGTGAAGCACTCAATCGCTACACGACAGCGGCAAAAACTTTGGAGCATCTCCAAAAAACGGACCCTAACTGGCAGGAAAGTGTCGTCTCATACAGACTCAGAAAAGCGAAAGAGAGCATCGAGCGCATTCGCTCAATCATTGCAAATGATCCCCCAGTTGCGGAGACGGTTACAGCTACCTTGCCCACCGGAGCCTTTGATATTGATATCCCGGAACCGTTGGTAAATACACGCTCAGACCGCTCCTCACCCATCCAAGAAACGGAAAGCGCGACCGCCTCCCCCTTGCTCGAAATGCAACGCGCCCTCAAGGACTCACGCAAGGAAGTGGCCCGTCTTGAAAAGAAGCTTCAGGAACAAGTAGAAAAATCCAACGGTCAATTGGCGAGCGTGAAGATGGAAGTCGAAAAGACCAAAACCGCACTCGTGGAATACAAGTCCCGCTTAGCTCAAGCCGAAGACTCACTCTCCAATGCGACACGTGAACGCGATGAATTCAAAACCAAAGCCGCCGCTCCTGAGCAACATTTCGAAAAACTCTCCACCCGTATCACCAAGCTCGAATCCGAAAAGGAGGCCCTCCAAGAGGAAAACGACCGCATCGCTGCGAAACTCGATAGCGCCGCATCCTACGTCCAAAGCTCGAAAGCGGCCTTGAACGACTCCGAGGCGGACCGCAAATCGCTAGCGCGAGAACGAGACCAAGCGGTCACTCGCACAAAACGCATCAAGGAAAATGACACCGAGATCCAGCGCCTGAGCGAGCAAATGGCGCAAATGAAAAAAGAATTCCAAATCGATAAGTCTGCCTTGGAATCCCAACTCGCCGAACAGAAACCCAAGCTCGATCAGTTGGCCAAAATTGAAGCCGAGAACAAAGTCCTCGCGGACAAACTCAGCCAGGCAGAAAAAATTCTTTCCGGAGGAACCAAAACCGACGGCCAAAAAGCCATGCTGGAAATGACGACCCAGATGGAATCGCTTCAAAAAAATGTCGAAAGCCTCCAGGTTGAGCTGACGGCCCGTGATCAAAGAATCCAAAGCTTGATTGCCAATCTGAGCGAGGCCACAGCGGAGAGCAATCGACTCAAGCTAACCACCAAGCCGAATGAGGAACAAAAACGTCTTACTGATGAAAACGAACTCCTCCGGAATGTTGTTTTGCGCCAACTCAAGGAAGTCAACGAGCGTCAAGCCGCCGCAACCGACTTGGAAAGACAACTCCTCGAGCTTGAGGTCAAGTCTGAGTCGATCATGGATCGTATCTCCGATGTCAAAGCTCCCCTCACTCCCCTGAGTGACGACGAAAAGCTTTTGTTCAAAGATCCGGCCGTGTTTTTATCCGCACCAAATTCCGATTCATTGTCTGTTTCCATGGTCATTGTGAAACAGGGATCTGCCTCGCCGAAGTCCCCGACCCCGGAATCCGTCTCAGCATCCAACTCGGTGAGTGATGACGTCGAAACCCTCGATTCCAAAGCCCGTGAACTTGCAGATTTGGGCGCTGAATTGTATAAAGACAAGAGGTATTTTGATGCCGTTATCATCTACCGTCGCGCCCTTCAAGCGGCCCCAGACAACCTTTTTGTGATAGCCAATTTGGCGATCGCCAAGATCCAAACCGGGAAAATCCGTGATGCCCAAGCGGGACTTGAAAAAGTTCGTTCCCAAAAACCCAAGGACACTTTGGTTTTGACCAATCTCGCCATTGTTTATTCGAAATTGAAAAATTTCGAAAAAGCTCTCGAAACTTTAAATGAGATTCTTGTGCTGGATCCCAAAAACGCCATTGCCCACAATTACATGGCCATCGTTCTCGGGAAAACCGGGAATTTCAATGAATCCGAAGATTACTTCCTGCGCAGCATCGCGCTGGATCCAAGCTACGCCAAAGCCTACTTCAACCTGGCCGTCATGTATATCGCCCAAAACCCTCCTTCGCTCGATCTCGCCCGCGCCAATTACGAAAAAGCGCTAGCTCTCGGAGCTGAACCCGATGAAGTTCTCGAGCGTCGACTCAATCCAACGCCAAGCGCCACACCGAGCGCCACACCGAGCGCCACACCGAGCGCCACACCAAGCGCCACGCCAAGCGCCACGCCAAGCGCCACGCCAAGTGCCACGCCAAGTGCCACGCCAAGTGCCACGCCGAGTGCGACACCAAGTGCCACGCCGAGTGCGACACCGAGTGCCACGCCAAGTGCCACACCGAGTGCCACGCCAAGCGCCACACCGAGTGCCACACCGAGTGCCAAACCGAGTGCCACGCCGAGTGCCACGCCGAGTGCCACGCCATAAACGCTATCGCCGAACCCAAAAGTCCACTTGCTAGGTGATGTTGGTATTATCCACCAATATATTGAGGGAGATCTGGTTCACAAATCAACAATGCGATTCACCGAATGGCTACTCGTGTCACGCCTCCTGCTGGTTCCGATGCTCTCCACATGGCAAGAGTCACGCCATAGGCAACCCTATCGGTGATCGCGGACGGTTGTGAAATAAAAAAATTAAGCTCCACGCATTCCCTGCTATTTTTTCGGCATGTCAACCATGATTGACCTTCAAGCAATGACCACGCCAGAGAAGTTGCGCCTCATGGAAGAATTATGGCAAAATCTTTCAATGACCACTTCAGAAATTCCTCCACCCGAGTGGCATGGAGATGTTCTTGCGGAGCGAGATCGATTGATTGACTCCGGTGAAGAGACATTTATCGACTGGAAGACTCCCAAGAAACGGCTTCAAGAAGAGCTTCAGTGAAGATTTAGATTCAACCCGTCAGCACTCGCTGATTTGAAGTTTGGGTTTCGTTTTTACGAGAAACAACAGAAGGAACTGGAAAGTTATTTTCTCGATTCACTATATTCTGATATTGATTCCCTTCTGCTCTACGCGGGGATTCATTCACCGCATTTTGGCAAGTATCAGGTTCTTTCGCACAGATTCCCCCACGCAGTTTATTATGAACTTCCAGAGGATCTGATTATGGTTCGAGCGGTTTTGGACCTTCGCAGAGAT
>CAMDOJ010000047.1 GCA_945903555.1 Chthoniobacter flavus | reverse complement strand
AGCCTCATCCGTGAGAAAATCGATAATCTTCCCTTTTCCTTCGTCACCCCACTGCGCTCCGACAAGTATTGTATTTGGCATAAAAAATGAACTTGTAGCTTTGAGTTTGTGGTGAAGACTGACAAGTGAATTCTACCCTCAATCACGGACATGATTGACCTTGATCGGTTTGCCAAAGACGCTGCGCACGATGACCGTGTCGATCTATCAGTGGGCTGCGATCTGTGCCTGCAAACACCAAAAACCTCCTGCGCGCAGGAATCCTTTACGATCTCACTTCTCTATCGGAACGGAATTGCGCTCCAACCAAGCGGCATAATCCGCCTCGGTGGAATGGCTCGCAGCGAGTGCGAGGGTTTCGAGAACAGCCTCCTCCTCTGTGGCTTCAAAAGAAAATCCATTTAATTCAATGAAGAGTGCAGCAGCAACGAATCCTGTTCTCTTATTTCCATCAAGGAACGGATGGTTTTTAACAATCCCCACCGCATAGGAAGCGGCCATTTGAAAAACCGATGGGTTACCATAACTGAAAAGGTGCATTGGCTTGTTAAGGGCGGAGTCGAGAAGCCCCTCGTCACGAATTCCCTTGAGGCCGCCAAAACGATCCAGAAGTTTCTCATGCATCGAGAGGCAGTCGTCACGATCCACCCATATCGGCCCTTTCACTTTGCAAGCTCCCGAAGCGTATTGCGGTAGCGCTTCATCAGGCTCTCGACAATTTCCATTTTACCATCAAACCCAGGCTTCTCGGGCGTGACTCGCAGCGAGCACTCCGGCGACTCAGTAAAATACAGGATCGTTCCCTCCTCCGCTTTAAGCTGTTGCAAAGCCTCCTTGGGAAGAACCACACCGAGGGAATTACCGATTTTGCGGACTTTGGATTGAGCGATCATGGAATAACTTTAGTTATTACATTTGCAGATGTCAAATCCGTTGGCCAGCTAAGCTGTTATTGGGATCAGCTAACGGGAGCCCATTCCTGATTTTTCCATCGCCAACAGGGAGGGCTTCACTCGCCTAGCTCCTGACTGGCTTCTCTGAATTGGCCGGGATAAGAAACTCTGCGGCGATCGGCCATGGGTGATTTTGGCTTTCCTATTGCCCAAGGGAGGTATTGGAATATAGCAACGCTACTTTCCCAGTTTATATATATCCATGCTTGCCGACGCCGATGTCATCTCTCTGACGAGTGAGCGATTTTCGCTCAATTCCAGCCAACCCCCTTCCGTAGTCGCCCTTGAGAAGGGTGGCTCCGAACGAAAGTTCTACCGTGTGTGCATGGGCAGGGAGTCGATGATTTTTGTGAAATACTCCAGCCAAAAGGAGGAAAACCGGCACTATGTCGATATAGCGCGATTCCTTCAGACTGCTGGCGTTCCCGTTCCCGAGATTTATCATCATGATCCAGTTGACGGATTGATCTGGATGCAGGATCTAGGGGAACTCGATCTCTGGAGCTTTCGAAATGAATCGAGGGACGCCCGCATGGCGCTTTATACCTCGACGCTGGATGGCGTGCTGCAAATGCACTTAAAAGCGACCTCGATTGTCGGCGACGCGAACATCCAGTTGGAGCGGGAATTTGACCAAAATCTTTATATGTGGGAGCAGGAGTATTTTTTTGAAAACTGCCTAAAAAATCACTTCCAGATTCCACCAGAGGAAGTGGAGAGCCTGTCGCAATTGCCCGCCTTGCTGAATGCCGCCTCTCGCTTGGCCGAGCTACCCCGCGTTCTTGTGCATCGTGATTTTCAATCGCAGAACGTCATGATCTCCGAGGGATCCGCGTGGTTGATTGACTTCCAAGGGATGCGTTTTGGTTTGCCTCAATACGATCTCGCTTCACTCTTATACGACCCGTATGTGACGTTGACAGGCTCCGAACGGAACGAACTCGTCGAAGTCTATAAAAAGCGCTTGATTGCCAATGGCGGCGCGGTGGACTCTGATTTTGACACAACCTATAAATGGTGTGCCCTTCAGCGCCTCATGCAGGCCCTTGGCGCCTACGGCTTTCTCGGTCACCAAAAAGGCCGCACTTCCTTTCTTTCCCACATCCCGGCTGCTAAAAAATCACTCCAAGAGGTCATGTCAGGGCTTGATGGGCTCGAACCGCTTCTTCAAAAATTAAAAACCTTGTCATGAACAAAAGCCCCGAAACCACAGTCATCCGCCGCATCTCGCCATCCCTCGACAACGCCCGCTTTGCCCTCAAGCGGGCGGTCGGAGAGACGATCACCGTCAGCGCCGATGTTTTCAAAGATGGTCACGACGAAATTGCCGTCTTGTTGAAATGGAGGCAAGTCGGCTCAAAAATTTGGAGGGAAACTCCGATGATTCCCCACCTCAATGATAACTGGAGCGGCACCCTTTCGCTGACTTCCCCTGGAGCTTGGGAATTCACCGTCGAAGCTTGGGGTGATGTTTTCTTTTCTTGGCAGCACGAGCTCGAGAAAAAATTCGCCGCCGGATTGCTTGATCTCCAGAGCGAGATTCTCGAAGGAGCTGCTTTCATTGGATCCGCCGCCACCCGCGCGGGCAAGTCGCCGGACGGAGAAGCCTTAAAGAAAATGGCCGCAACGATGCGTGGAGCTGATGCCGCCCATGCACACGATCTCGCGCATGATACCACTCTCTGTGCGCTCATGCAGGTCTACGCCGACCGATCACTTTCCACTACGGCGGAACCTTTTCATCCAGTGTGGGTCGACCGCGATCGTGCGACCTTCGCCGCTTGGTATGAATTTTTTCCAAGGTCTGCAGAAGGCAAGGAGGATACGGGTTCGACATTCCGCGACTGCCTTGGACGGATCGACGATGCGAAAGCCATGGGCTTTGATGTGATTTATTTTCCCCCGATCCACCCGATCGGCGCAACGAACCGTAAGGGCAGAAACAACTCGCTCCATTGTGAACCGGGTGAACCCGGTGTTCCCTATGCCATCGGGAATAATCGGCAGGGAGTCAATGGAGGCGGGCACAAGGATGTGGCTCCCGAACTCGGAACACTCGAGGATTTTGATTGGCTCGTCGGAGAAATCAAAAACCGTGACATGGAAATTGCGCTCGATTTTGCAATCAATTGTTCCCCTGACCATCCTTACGTGAAAGCCCACCCAGAGTGGTTTTTCAAGCGTCCGGACGGCTCGATCAAGTATGCCGAGAATCCGCCAAAAAAATACGAGGACGTCTATCCGCTCAACTTTCACAATCCGAACTGGCAGGAACTCTGGGACGAATTGAGGGACGTTGTTCTTTTCTGGTGCGGGCATGGCGTTGGGATTTTCCGGGTGGACAACCCACACACGAAGCCCGTTGCCTTCTGGGAGTGGCTCATCGCCGAAGTGAAGCGTCAATACCCTGGGACGGTTTTTCTGAGCGAGGCTTTCACCAAGCCAAACATGATGCAGGAACTCGCCAAGGTCGGCTACACGCAAGGCTACACGTATTTCACTTGGCGGAATACAAAGCACGAGTTGAGCGAGTATTTGACCGAACTCACCCAAGGCCCGATGAAGGAGTACTTCCGCGCCAACTTCTTCGTAAACACCCCCGACATCCTGCCTGAGTATCTTCAGCACGGCGGGCGGCCCGCATTTTTGATCCGAGCCGCGCTGGCGGCATTGACCATGCCTGTCTATGGCATCTATAGCGGATTCGAATTGTGCGAGAATTCGCCGGTTCCAAGCAAAGAAGAATACGTGGACTCCGAAAAATACCAATTCAAGGGCCGCGATTGGAACGCACCAGGGAATATCAAAGACTACCTCACGCGACTGAACAAAATCCGTCGCGAAAACCGTGCGCTTAGAGAATACGCTAATCTTCGGACTCACACCGCGGAGAATGACCAAATCCTCTGCTTCAGCAAAACCACCGCTTCTCTCGAAGAGGCATTACTCGTCGCTGTGACCGTTGATCCTAGAAATACGCAAACGGCCTTTATTCATGTCCCTCTGGCGGAATTTGGATTAGCCGAAACCGAAGCCTATCAAGTTGAAGATCTGATTACCGGCGAGAGATATTTGTGGCAAGGTTCGCGCAACTTTATTTCGCTCGATCCGCATTCCCGCCCAGCTCACGTCTTCCGCATCCGGCGCTGTGTCACCAGAGTCGGGGGAGAAGATATCTTTGCCTGATCTCTCCATTTTCGTCCCTTGTTGGACAAAAGCCCCGGCAGTGAGTTAAGTTAGCGGTCATGTCATTTGTTCATCTGCACTGCCATTCCGAATTCTCCCTTCTCGACGCCTCGGTGCGCGTCGGTGAATTGGTGAAAAAGGCCGCCGTCCTTGGTATGCCGGCGGTTGCAGTGACGGATCACGGCAACCTGCACGCAGCTGTGCCATTTTATCAAGCCGCACGGAAGACTGGGGTGAACCCGATCATTGGTTGCGAAGTTTATGTCGCGCCCGGGTCGATGCTTGATCGCAATGGGTCATCAGCGAAAGATTCCGCCTACCATCTCACGTTGCTGGCAACGGATGCGGAAGGGTATGGCAATCTGGTCAAACTCGTAACCTCAGCGCATTTGGAGGGCTTTTACTATAAACCACGCGTGGATAGGGAGAGACTGGCAGCCCATGCCAAGGGCCTCATCGCACTCAGTGGATGCGTGAAGGGCGAGGTACCCACCCTTATCGCCGGAGCACGAATGAAGGAAGCCAAGGAAACGGTTGCCGCCTACCGCGATATTTTTGGGCCCGAAAATTACTTCATCGAGTTGACCGAGTTCGGGCTCGATGCCCAACGGCGAGTGAATCCGGAATTGATCAAGCTCGCCCGCGAATTTGACCTCGGACTTGTGGCCACGAACGATGTGCATTTCCTCGAAAAATCACACCATGAAGCTCACGACGTGCTCATTTGCATTGGCTCTGCATCCATGGTGGTGGATGAGAAGCGCCAGCGCTACAGCCCCGAGCTTTACTTCAAATCTTCAGAGGAAATGAGGGCCCTTTTTGCCGAGCTTCCGGAAGCCTGTGACAATACACTGCGTATCGCGGAACGTTGCCATTTTGAGATGGAATTCGGTGTTCCTAAATACCCAAACTTCGACTCCCCCGATGCCCGCAGCCGCGAGCAATACCTGCGCGATCTCTGCTACGGAGGGCTTCGCATGCGATTCGGTGGCCGAGTCGATACCGACGCGGAGCTAACGACCCGCCTGAACTACGAGCTCTCGGTGATCGAAAAAACCGGATTCATCAGCTATTTCCTCATCGTCTGGGACTTCATACGCTATGCGAAGGAACAAGGCATTCCAGTCGGTCCTGGACGCGGATCCGCAGCCGGTTCGCTCATCGCCTACGTGCTCGGCATCACCGACATTGACCCTCTCCGATACGGCCTTATTTTCGAACGCTTCCTGAATCCCGAGCGCATCAGCCCGCCGGATATCGACGTCGATTTTTGCATGGAACGTCGAGGCGAGGTGATCGAATACGTTCGTAAAAAATACGGCGAACGTGCGGTTTCACAGATTGTAACCTTCGGCACACTTGGAGCGAAGAGCGTGATTCGCGATGTCGGCCGCGTGTTGGGCTGGAGCTATGGAGATGGCGATCGGGTCGCTAAAATGATCCCAAATGAGCTGAATATCGATCTTCAGGGTGCTAAGGAAAAGAATCCCGAGCTGGCCGCCGCAATTGAGAATGAGGCGCCCGTCCGTCAGCTATGGGACTATGCCACCGTACTTGAGGGCCTGAGCCGCAACGCGGGTATCCATGCTGCCGGAGTGGTCATCGGCGATCGTCCGCTGGACGAGTTCATTCCACTCTGCCGAGGCAAAGAAAATGAAGTTGTGACCCAATATGCAATGGGCCCGCTTACCGACCTCGGGATGTTGAAGATGGATTTCTTGGGCCTTCGCACGCTCACGATCATGCAGGAAACCGTGAGGCTCATTCATGTCGCGCATCCCGATTTTAAAATCGACACGATTCCCACGGACGATAAAGCCTCTTTTGGGATCTACAACCGAGGCGAAACGCTGGGCGTTTTTCAGATGGAGAGTGGTGGCATCACGAGTTGCTGCAAACGATTTGATGTCGGCTGCATCGAAGATATTATCGCCGTCGGCGCGCTTTACCGTCCGGGTCCGATGCAGTTCATTCCTGAATATATCGAGCGCAAGAAGGGGTTAAAAAAAGTCGAATACCTCCACCCCCTCCTCGAAAAAGTTTGTGCGGAAACCCACGGCATCATTGTTTATCAGGAACAGGTCCAGTTGGCGGCCAGCGTGCTCGCTGGATACTCACTCGGCGAGGCCGACCTTCTCCGCCGCGCGATGGGCAAGAAGGATGCCGAAAAAATGGAAAAGGAACGGGCCCGCTTTGTCGCCGGTTGCGAGAAACACAATAACATCACGCCGAAAGTGGCGGATGCCATTTTTGGATTCATCGCGAAATTCGCCGAATACGGATTTAACAAATCCCACAGTGCCGCCTACGGCTGGATTTCTTATCAGACAGCCTATTTGAAGGCCCACTATCCGCGCGAGTTCATGTCCGCGATGCTCACCTTCGACGCCAGCACGACCGAACGACTCGCAGAGGTGATCGGAGAATGCCGCCGCATGGAAATCCCCGTTCGTCCCCCGGATATCAATTCCAGTGATCTCAAATTTTCTCCAGAAACATCGGGTGACGGGATTCGCTTCGGTTTGGCCTCAATCAAGAACGTTGGTGCCGGCGCGATGGAATCCGCGATTGCCGAGCGCACTAAGGGTGGAAATTTTGTATCCCTCGATTCCTTCTGCTCGCGACTCGACTCACGAACCGTAAACCGAAAAATCCTAGAAAGCCTAGTGAAGTGCGGCGCCTTTGATTGCCTTGGCAAGAGCCGCGCTCAACTCTTTGCGGAGATCGAATCCACCATGGCCTCGGCCGCCTCACAGCAGCGCGATCGCGCAAGCGGGCAAGTCTCTCTTTTCGAGGATATGCCACTGATGCCGTCCAAGGCGTCTGTTGCGAATGCCGCCGTCGAACCATGGCCCCAACTGGAGATGCTCAAATACGAGAAAGAACTCCTTGGCTACTACGTCAGCGGTCACCCTCTCGACAGCTACGCTGGGCACTTTGACTCTGGAAAATACAACACCATTTCCCAAGTCACGCAGGCCACGGAGAACGGAAGCTTCAAGCTCGCCGGACTCATCATGAGCATCGAAAAAAAGTTTTCTAAAAAGGACAGCAAGCCCTTTGGCATTTTGGTGCTCGAGGATTTCACTGGTTCACTCGAAATCACAGCTTGGGATGAAACGTTTGCTAAAAACGTCTCCTTACTCGTCCCAGGAACGGCTGCTTCCATCAATATCCGCGCCACCCTTCGCGAGGAGGCCGTTCGTGCTACAGCCGGAGCTATGGCGGCGCTCAAGCCGAAGGCCTCAGTGAAAGCTGTGCGCTTGCGGTTGGCTCGGGAACTTGTTGATGAGGCCGCTTTACTGACCATCCTCAGCGTGGTGAAAAAAAATCCTGGCCTTCGTCCTCTCATCCTTGAATTCGCCCTTGCGGATGGTCGCGCCTATGAAATCGCCGCTGGGGAGGAGTTCAACGTTGGCGATGAGCGAGCGATCCGCGCCGCCGTAGCTCACTTCAACACTTCAGCCTAGAACTGAAGAACGGCTTCGTGCCTAGTTTTTAGTAGATTTTGCGACCATCTTGCGTCGGCGAAGCGACCGACGATGATGATTCAACTCGCGAAGGCGAGCGATCTCCATTGCCGATTTCTCGGAACGGGAAACTTGCGGAGGCTTCACCTTCTTCGGAGCGGCTTTTTTCGAAGGGACACTCGGCGTCTGTGCTGACCCCTTGGCTTTTCCATTCACAGCAACGCTCGCCTTTGGCTTGCGGCCACGCTTGACAGGCTGCTCGGGAATAACGACTGCCGGAGCTTTTCGAACATGGGAGACCTTCTCTTTTCCTTCCGCAGAGGGCATCGCCTTTGGTTTGCGACCACGTTTCGCAGGTATTGCGGGGATCGAGATCGGCTTGACTGCGACCATTGGGGGCTTGGTGTCTTTTTTCGCAGCCTTGGGCGGTCTGCCTTTCTTTTTTGGGATTTGGATCTCCGCCTTGGCTGGCACTTTCGGTTTGGATTTTGGCGCCACCGCCTTGACGGTCGGAGCGACTGAAGACTTTTGGACTCGTTCAGGCTTAGGTTTCAGGAGAGTTCGTGCTCTGATGATTGTCGGCAAAGGTGCCGCCTCGTCCTCCAACCCCTCAAACTGACGCTGCGGAGTCGGCCTGTTATTGACGATATCACTGGCAGCTTGGATGAGGCGGGTGACATTGGTTTCCCAAGTGGCATAGCTTTCGTAATCTTCCCACCTCGGTTCGACTCGCTCCGTATTAAGAAGTGTTGCCATACCGTCCGCCAAAGCCTCGCTGGAATCGGGTTCAACAAAAACCCCCAACCCGTAATGCTCGACAAGGTCTCGCATCGGGCTTGATCCGCTCGACGCAAGAACGCTACGCCGAGCATTCACAGCGGTCGTCAGAGACGAGGTTTGAGAGTGGAAGGTGCCCGCATGGGTGAGTAATAAAAAGTCCGCCGCCATGAAGTAGCTCAACCGATTCTCATCATGCACAAACATATCCGAAATAAAGACCCGCTTGCTCAGGCCAAGATCATCCGCAAGCATCTGATAGTATTTGATTGGGCGATCTTTGTGGCTTGGAGCATTGCCAATCACCACTAGAAAGGCATTGGGATTATCCAGCAGGGCGCGAATGGAAAGATCGAGGTTTTTATGGTTGCGGATCGACCCGAAGGACATGAAAACCTTCTTTCCACGAGGCACATTCCATTCCTTGCGGATTTTTTTCACGTTCTCCGTATTGGGGTTGATCTTTTCCGGTCCGATCGGCACTTCCACCATCCGCACAAACTTCGGAACTGCGACAGGATGGGAGATATGTTTGTGAGCAACAGCGATGCGGAACGGCTCAAATGCCAAGCTGCTCGAAACCCGTGACCACCATTTCCCGCCGCTATTTTTATCCTTAGGCGAAAAATGCAGGTTCATCGCGTAAATGGTCTTGAAGAAAAGGGCGAGCAGGATGTGCGGCCAAATCCAGAGAGCGGCATGCATCTCAATATGGCTGGCGGCGAGAACAATGGTCGGGCGGCACGTATAGATCTCCCAAGCAAGGCGAAATTGATTGCGAACGGATTGAATCGACTTGGCCAATTTTTTCGCGGAACTGCCTTGGTTTTGTGAACTAGCCCCCTCGTCCATGCAAACGGCAACGGGGTATTCTGCGTTTCGGGTTCTTAAAAATCCCGGGGCGCAGAGAAGGAGGACCTTGACCCCCATTTGAAACAACGCCGTAGCTTGCTTATGCACCTGATCGGGAATGACGCCGTGCGACCCCGGACAGTGTATCAAAATATCGACTACGGGGCGATGACTCGAACTAGACATTGAATGCGAAAGGTTAGAGACCCCCAGCGGATTGGACGCTTAATGAAAAATAATTATCTCTGGCAATTGCCGCAAACCGGCAAATAGAGAGGGGGGAAAGGTGTTTTTGGCGGTTCATTTCAGGTAATAAGCGACGCAGCGAACTGGTAAAGATGGGTCGCATCCCATCCGCCTTCAAGTTTTTTTTAACTCTCCCCCACTCTATCAAATCAAGTAGGGCTTTCAAAATGCGGACGCGAGCATTGAAAATTCTTCGTTCAACTGCGATCTTCTAGAATCGAATTTACCAACCTCATCGTGGACGAACTTTTTCCTGACATCCCCATCACCGAGCGCGACGCCCCCCTCGCCACACGGATGCGTCCGCGCACCCTCAAAGAGTATTGCGGGCAGGATCATATTCTTGGTCCCGGGAAAATGCTCCGCCGGGCGATCGAGGCAGATCGTATCTCCTCACTCCTTCTCTACGGTCCACCCGGAACCGGAAAAACCACGCTGGCGCAAGTGATCGCCGGCGCGACAAAATCCCGCTTCGAGCGCCTCAGCGGAGTCGAAAGCAACGTGGCCGATATCCGCCGCATCGTGGCCTCGGCGAATGTAAGACGCTCTCATTCCGGTGAGAAAACGATCCTCTTTGTGGATGAGATTCATCGCTTCAATAAAGCCCAGCAAGACGTGCTCCTTCCCGAGGTCGAGAGTGGCGTATTGCGACTCATCGGCGCCACGACGCAAAATCCTTTTTTCAGCATCAATAGCGCGCTTCTCTCCCGCTCGCAGATTTTTGAACTCAAGCCGCTACCGGAGAAAGATCTCGTCCACCTCATCGATCGGGCCTTAGGGGATGTGGAACGCGGACTCGGATCTCGCCGCATCGTTATCGATCCCGACGCCGCTACTTTCCTCGCGAAACTCAGTGATGGAGACGCCAGAAAATGCCTGAATGCCCTCGAAATCGCCGCACTCACCTCGCCGACCGATTCCGACGACCTCACCCGCATCGACCTCGCCGCCGCTCAAGACAGCATTCAAAAAAAAGCCGTCGTCTATGATGGCACTGGCGATGGTCACTACGACACGATCCGCGCGTTTATCAAAAGCATCCGAGGCAGCGACCCGGACGCCGCCATTTACTGGCTCGCAAAAATGCTCCATGTCGGCGAGGAAATCCGCTTCATTACCCGCCGCCTCGTCATCTCCGCCAGCGAAGATATCGGGATGGCGGATTCTAATGCCCTTCTCGTCGCACAGGCTGCCGCGCAAGCCGTGGAGTTCATCGGTCTCCCTGAGGCTAACCTGATCCTCGCCCATGCGACCGTTTATCTGGCGACAGCCCCTAAGAGCAACAGCTGCACGGTCGCGATCGGTAAAGCCTCGCAGGAGATTCGCGATGGCCGCACTCTCGCCGTTCCCACCCACCTCCGCGATGGACACTACAAAGGCTCCGAACGCCTCGGCCACGGAAAAGGCTATCTCTATAGCCACGACTTTGACGGATCCTATGTCCCCCAAGCCTACCTTCCCGAAGGCCGACGCTATTACGAACCCACAGAAAACGGCCTAGAAAAACGTATCAAGGAACGCCTCGCCCACTGGCGCGCCCTTTTTGAACAATCCCAGTAAAATGACTCCACAAATTCAAGGAATTCACTTCGGTTGGTATATAGAGTGATTTCCCATGGTTGAGCTCCGCGATGTCAGCAAACGCTTCGGCACTTTCGAAGCCCTCAAGTGCGCCAACTTCGAGATCAAGGCCGGTGAGTTCATGACTTTTCTCGGGCCCTCGGGTTGCGGCAAGACGACCTGCCTTCGACTCAT
>CAMDOJ010000046.1 GCA_945903555.1 Chthoniobacter flavus | reverse complement strand
CATGAAATTTAAGGAAGAGTGGGAAGTTAATCCTCCCGTCACCTGTGGAGGTTGTCACCGATGAAGAAAAATTTAAACCACCCAGCTCCCGAACAAAATCCCACGCTTTGGCGCAGTCTGCGTGAGCGTGAGAATGACCCTGAGTTTGTGAAACACCTTCAGCGGGAATTTCCCGGTGGAGCCGAGATGTATGAAGATAGCGGGCTCTCGAAGCGCGATTTCCTCAAGCTCATGGGCGCCTCGATCGCATTTGCGGGCGTTGGTCTCACTGGTTGCCGCCGTCCGGAATCCTACCTCGTTCCTTTTTCCAAGGGCGTAGAATACGCGATTCCGAGCAAGTTTCTTTACTACGCAACCTCGATGCCGGCCCGCTATGGAGCCATCCCGCTCATTGCTACGACATCCGATGGTCGCCCAACCAAGTTGGAGGGGAATCCACTGCACCCGTTCAGCAATGGCGGTACTGATTCCTTCGCCCAAGCAGCCATTCTCGATCTTTACGATCCGCATCGTGCGAAGAAGATCACCAACAAAGGCGCTGATTCGGATGCGGTCGCGTTCGATGCCTACCTGAAAAGCCTCAATCAAGCCGGCGGCAAGGGGCTCGCTTTTCTCGTTGAAAAGAAAAACTCGCCCACCCGCGATCGTTTGCGCACCGCACTCGAAAAGAAGTTTCCCGGCCTGATCTGGGCGGAATACGAACCACTCGGTGACAGTGAAACGGTCGTCGCTAATGCCGCTTCCTTCGGTCCCAACGTTCGTCTCGTTCCTAAATTCGACCGCGCTGATGCGATTCTGGCGATCGATAGCGATTTCCTAAATCCGATTGAGACAGGCATCGGCTATGCGCAAGGATTTGCCGCTCGCCGCAACCCAGAGCAAAAAGGCGCTTCGATGAACCGCCTCTACGTGGTGGAAAACCATTTCACCGTCACTGGCGGCATGGCGGATCACCGCCAGCGCTGCAAGGTTTCCGAGATGGGCGAATTCTCCCGCCAACTCGCTTTGGTCATCGCCGACAAGACAAGAGATGCCGGATTGGCCACGGTCGCAAAGGCATTCCCAGTGTCTTCCACCTCGGTTAAGTCAGAATGGATCAGCGAGTGCGCGAACGATCTTTTAACCAAGTCGGGTCGTTCTATTGTTCTTACCGGTCCGCAAACACCAGCGCCAATTCAGGTCTTGGTGAATGCGATCAATATCGCCCTTGGCAATCTCGGAACGACGATACTCGCCGTGAAAACCGATGAGCTTCCCACGGCTTCGATCTCGAATCTCGCGGCAGCCATCTCGGCAGGCAAGGTCGAGTCGCTCTTCATCTTTGGCGGTAATCCCGCTTACAATGCTCCTGCGAACCTGGATTTTACCAACCTCCTGAAAAAAGTTCCGACCGTGTCCCGTCTCGGTTATTTCGAGGACGAGACCACGAAGGTTTCGCATTGGAATATTCCTTCCACGCATTTCCTTGAGGCATGGGGAGACACTCGCACGTTTGACGGTACCTACACATCCGTTCAGCCGATGGTTCTTCCTTTGTGGAATGGCGTTTCGGAATTGGAAATTCTCGGCAAGCTCCTCGATGGAACAGTTGGCGACGGTCTAGCGCAAGTTCGCGAGACATTAAATCAACTCGCTGGCGGCGGATCGGATGAAGCTTGGAATACCTTCCTGCGCGACGGATTTCTGCCTGGATCGGCCTTTGCGACTACGCCAGCCACATTGAATGTCGGTAGCGCCAATGCTCTCGCCGCCAAAGGAACAAAAGCTGGCGCTGCAGATGCGCTGGAATTAGTATTCTTGCAGAGCGGAAGTGTCGATGATGGCCGCTACGCCAATAATTCTTGGCTCGTTGAAACGCCCGATTTCGTTACGAAAGTGACTTGGGACAACGCGGTCATGGTCAGCCCAGCTACCGCGAAGAAACTTGGAATCAAAGCCAATAACTTCGGTTCTTTCGAAAAGATTGCCGAAAAAATGGGCAACGAAATCAACTACGATCTCGTGGCGGATATCGTTAAGATCAGCGATGGCAAGACCACGATTGAAGCCGCCGCCCTTGTAGCTCCCGGTCATGCCGACAACTCTCTCTCCATCGCTCTCGGCTACGGTCGCAAAGACGTTTCCGCCCTCATGGAAAACGTCGGCTTCGACGCCTATCCGATTCGCGGCACAGATACCATGCGGTTCGCCGGCAGTGTCACTTGTGTGGTCACTGATCGCGATTACCCGCTCGCGCAGACTCAAGAGCATCGCAGCATGGAAGGTCGTGACCTCGTTCGCGAGGGAACCCTCGAGCGCTTCGAAAAAAACAACACCTTTGCCCAGACGATGGGCATGGATGGCCACATCCCGCCAAATATTTCTCTCTACACCCATCCGACACTCACTGCGAAAGAGCAGTGGGGAATGACGGTGGATCTCAATACCTGCACAGGTTGCAATGCGTGCGTCGTTGCCTGCCAAGCGGAGAACAACGTGCCTGTCGTCGGAAAAGACCAAGTCCGCAAAAATCGCGACATGGCTTGGATTCGCCTCGATCGCTACTTCGCTGGCGATGCTGAGGATCCTGAAATGCTTTCTCAAGCCGTCATGTGCCAGCATTGCGAAAATGCTCCTTGCGAAACCGTTTGTCCCGTGAATGCCACCGTTCACAGTGAGGATGGCCTCAACCTCATGACTTACAATCGTTGCATCGGCACCCGCTATTGCGCGAATAACTGCCCATGGAAAGTTCGCCGCTTTAACTATTTCGACTATAACCAACGCCCAATCGACGAGCTTTATTGGGGTCCGCTCGCCAAAAAAGGCATGGCAGACAGCCTCAAAATGGCGAAAAACCCGAACGTCACCGTCCGTATGCGCGGCGTCATGGAAAAATGCACGTTCTGCATCCAACGCATTGAGGAGTCCAAAATCTCCCGCCTCGTGGAAGCCGGCCCAACGCCTTCGAGTGAAACGCCGATCGCTTCGTTCAAGGTCGCTTGCCAACAGGCTTGCCCGAATGATTCGATCGTGTTCGGGGATATCGCCAATCCAAAGAGCCAAGTCGCCCGCCTCCGCAACAGCACTCGTGGATACACGATGTTCAAATACCTGAACACAACACCTCGCGTGACTTATCTCGCTCGTATCAAAAACCCGAATCCGAAAATGCCAGGCGCAGATAAAGTCGGCATGGCCAATGGAGCGGGTCACGATTCCCATGGCGAAGGTCATGGCGATCCCCATGCTGCTGGACACGGAAACGAACTTCCACCAGCTCACGGCGACGCTCACAACAAACCCACAAAAGCCGAGGCCTCACAAGGTCACTAAAGTAGCCCATTTAGAAAATGTCTAACGCCTCCGCCAACATAGATCACTCAAACAACCTCTCCGAAGACGAGAAGCAACTCGTCCGTCCACCCTTGGTTCTCAACCAAAGGGAAATGGGCTGGATCAGTAATTACATCAGTTCCATCGTGGAAGGCAAAACACCGACTTGGTGGTATGTCTCCATGGCCATCACTGTGCCCATGACCATCATGTGCGTTGCTTTGCTGGGTTACCTTATCTCCACGGGTGTGGGTGTTTGGGGAAATAACCATCCGATCGGCTGGGCCTGGGATATCACGAACTTCGTTTTCTGGATCGGTATCGGGCACGCCGGTACGCTGATTTCGGCGATTCTTTTCCTCACCCGCCAAAAATGGCGCACGTCGATCAACCGCGCGGCGGAAGCGATGACACTTTTTGCGGTCGTTTGCGCCGGTATTTATCCAGCCCTTCACGTTGGTCGTGTATGGATGGCTTGGTTCCTAGCTCCCGTTCCAAACGCGAATGCGATCTGGCAAAACTTTCGCTCACCGCTTCTTTGGGACGTTTTCGCTGTATCCACCTATTTCACCGTATCGGTGCTGTTTTGGTATACCGGTTTGATTCCTGATCTGGCAACACTTCGTGACCGCTGCACAACCAAAGTGCGCAAGTTCATCTACGGTGTGCTTGCTTTGGGATGGCGCGGTGGCAACCGCCAATGGCGTCACTACGAAATGGCATACCTCGTTCTAGCTGGTCTTTCCACGCCGCTCGTGCTTTCGGTTCACTCGATCGTTTCGTTTGACTTCGCGACGTCGGTGATTCCTGGTTGGCATACAACGATTTTCCCGCCTTACTTTGTAGCGGGTGCTATTTTCGGCGGTTTCGCGATGGTGCTCACCATCATGATTCCAGCTTGCGCGATTTACAAACCCCTCCACGATCTCGTGACTACAAACCACGTGGACAAGATGTGCAAAGTCATCCTGCTCACCGGTTCGATCGTTGGTTACGCCTACCTCATGGAGCTCTTCATGGCATGGTATAGTGCCAACCCATTCGAACGTGATGCATTCTGGTATCGTGCCTTTGGTCCCTACTGGTGGGCATACTGGTCGATGATGTTCTGTAACGTCATTTCGCCACAATTCTTCTGGTTTAAATTTTTCCGCACAAACTTGGTGTGGGTCTGGATCATCGTCCAATTCCCGAACATGGGAATGTGGTTCGAGCGCTTCGTCATTATCGCGACGACACTGGCCCGCGATTTCACACCATCCGCATGGGGAATGTTCCATCCGACTTGGGTTGATATTTGCACATTTATCGGCACATTCGGGCTCTTCACGACCCTGTTCCTGCTTTTCATCCGTTTCCTTCCGATGGTTTGTATGTTTGAAGTCAAATCGGTCCTTCCAGAGGCCGACCCACATTACGGAGAGGATCATCATTAATGAACGCCGTCGGCAATACTAACGCACCAATCTACGGAGTCGCAGCCGAGTTCCAATGCGCTCGCGATCTCTATCACGCCGCTGAAAAAATTCGGGATGCCGGATTTGAAAAGTGGGATGTTTTTTCCCCATTTCCCATCCACGGAATGGATGAAGCGATGGGCTTGAAGCGCTCGATTCTTGGAAAACTCGTTTTTCTTGGTGGTCTTACCGGGTTTCTGACCGCGATCACGATGGAGTTCGGAACATCATCGTTCCTCTACCCCCTCATCGTTGCTGGAAAACCCACGAATCTTTTCACGGTGCCTGCCTTTTTCCCGGTGATGTTTGAACTCACGATTCTCCTTTCCGCATTCACGGCCGTCTTCGGAATGCTCATCCTGAACGGCCTTCCACGTCTCAACCATCAACTCTTCAACTGGGATCGCTTCAAAAAAGTCACAGAAGACAAATTCTTCGTCGCTATTGAAGCCCGTGATCAGAAGTTCTCGACCCGTTCGGTTTCGGATTTCCTAGAATCCCTCGGAGCAACGAACATCACCACCATTCACGGAGACTAATCAGCAATGCTTAAATACTTTTTCTCCATTTTTGTTCTTGTTGTCGTTCTTCTGGTGACAGTCGCCGGATTCCGGGGTCAGAAATTCCAAAAACCACCGATTGAGCTTTTCCCAGATATGGATCACCAGCCTAAGGTAAAATCCCAAGTGCCTAGCACGTTCTATTCAGATGGTCGCGCCAATCGCGAACCTATTGCGGGCAGCGTTCCCCTCGGCTATGCGATGCCTCAGCACAAATCGATCGATGGTTCCGCTGGTGAATCCCAAAGCCCCTACAAGCAAGTCCACTTCTCTGGAGGCGTTGGATATTCCGACACCGGTAAAATGGGAACGAACTGGGGAACTGGCATTCCGATTGAAGCGACACCCGAACTCATCTCCCGTGGACAAGAGCGCTACAATATCAGTTGCGCCGTTTGCCACGGAGCTACTGCTGCTGGTAATGGCGTCGCAGGAAAATATGGTCTCGTTGGGATAGCCAACCTCCATCAGGATCGCATCCGTCAAATGGCCGATGGGGAAATTTTCAACACAATCACACACGGAAAAAACACCATGATGGGATATGGCGACCGCATCCAAGTGCAAGATCGCTGGGCCATCGTCGCCTACATCCGTGCACTTCAAATATCCCAAGGTGGCGCCACTATCAATGATGTTCCAGCAACCGAGCGGGCCAAATTAGAATCGCAGAATCCATGAGCGGACACGAACCATCCCAACCCGGCAGTCACACCTTCGACTACAAGCATGTAGGTGGCCGATTCTTAGGCCTCGTTGCATTGGCGATCGTTGCCTATGCCCTTGTAGGCTTTGGTGCAATTAGCAATAAAGAGCAATTTGCCTTCTCCTATCTCTTTGCATTTTTCTTCTTCTTCACCATCTGCATGGGTGGCCTCTTTTGGCAACTCGTCCATCATGCCGTGGATGCCGAGTGGAGCGTAGTGGTTCGGCGACAAATGGAAAATCTCGCGAGCCTGTTGATTGTGATGGGTGTCTTATTCATCCCTCTCATCTTTGTCGCTCCGACCCTTTGGACTTGGATGTCTATCGACCCAGCGCATAACATCGTGCTTGGAGAGAAATCAGCTTACCTAAATGACTGGTTTTTCTGGATTCGTGCGAGTTTTTACTTCAGCTTTTTTACAATTGCATCGCTTTGGCTCCGCAGCAACTCGATCAAGCAAGACGCCGAGGGCGCGGCCAAGTATACCATTTGGAATCGGAAAATCACTTTTGCGAGTCTCCCGTTCTTTGCCGTTTGCCTCACGTTTGCCGCAATCGATTGGCTCATGGGCCTGGACTTCCTCTGGTTTTCAACTATGTGGGGTGTTTATATCTTTGCTGGTACTGCTCTCAGCAGTCTCTGCGTCATCGTTCTCATCATTACAGCACTGAGAAACGTCGGCTATTTCAAAAACGTAATCTCGATGGAGCATTACCACATCATGGGTAAGCTGATGTTGGCATTCACGATCTTCTGGGCCTACATCGGCTTCAGCCAATACATGCTCATCTGGTATGCGAACATTCCAGAGGAAACAACCTACTACCTCCGTCGCAATACAGAAACTTGGCAAATCATGAGCACAGCGATGGTTGTCGGTCACTTCTTTGTACCGTTCGCTCTTCTGCTATTCAATTTTGGTAAAAAACGACCTGGGTTCCTTTGCGGTATGGCACTTTGGATATTGAGTATGCATTTGCTCGATATGTATGTGATCGTCCTACCTGCTCTGCACAAGGCAGGCGTTCAAATCCACTGGCTTGATGTCGCTTGCTTGGTTGCTATCGGATGCACATTAGCATGCGTCTTCCTCAAACGCCTCGGATCCGCACCACTCTGGCCTCTGCGCGACCCACGTTTAGCAAAATCAATCGCACTTAAGAACTGATGCATCCCGCCACTTCCAACCAACCCGCGAACAAAAAGCCAGTCTTCTGGATTTTCATTACCGCACTCATCGGGCTAACGCTTTTTATTGGTATTAACAATTACCTTCGTGGGGATACCTCATCCGATCTCTATCCTGAAGATGCTGCTCGTGACGAGGTGCGTGTAAAAAATCTCGCTGATCTCAAGTCGGAAAATGAAGCGAAACTTCATAGTTACGCTTGGGTCGATCGCGCTAAGGGCAAGATACAAATTCCGATCGAAGAAGCGATGAAGTTGGTATTGGTTGAAATCGGAGGTAAAAAGCCCACAGCCACCTACCCCATTGTCAGCGTTGAATCAGCAATGAGTGCTCCAGTTCCTGCCGCTCCAGCGCCCGCCGCTCCAGTATCCGCCGCTCCAGCGCCCGCCGCTCCAGCGCCCGCCGCTCCAGTGCCCGCCGCTCCAGTGCCGGTTTCCAGCGCGGCTCCACAAAAAGAGCCATCATCCGCAAGGGAGAAATCTTCTGCAAAGGGAACTCCAAAATCAGCAAAACCAGACAAGGTTTCAAAACCATAATGAAGGAATTTTTCGCATTCCATTTTGAATCATCCGAAACACCTTGTTTTTGGTTGAATACCCCAATTTGCCAATGAACCAGCCAAGCCATTCATCCCATCACGAGGGCACTGAGGTGCGTACGCTTTCCAACGAAGAAAGAGCGGCCATCGATGCTTCGACTCGTGGTCCCGTTATCTTATTTATCGGATCATCCATTTTTTGGCTTGTCATCGGAACCTGCCTCAAGGTTGTCGCAGATTGGCAGTTGAGTTTCCCGTCTTTGTTGGACTTCACGGCGTTGTTTACTTATGGTCGTATCGAGCCGGCTCAAAGCAATATACTCATCTACGGATGGGCTAGCACGGCCGCCTTCGGAGCAGGTCTATGGGTTACAGCCAGATTGTCCCGCGTTCCATTGCTCCATAAAAAACTCCTCATCAGTGCAGGTATCATTTGGAATTTGGGAGTGATTATTGGTGCTGCGGGAATTCTCGTTGGTGACGGCAATTCCATTCCGGGGTTGGATTTCCCAGGTTACGCATCGCCCATTTTGTTGATTGCCTACGCGCTGATTGCGTCTTGGATCATTATTACCCTTTGCTATCGTCAACCAGGTGCGCTCTTTGCGTCCCAGTGGTTTATCTTTGCCGGCTTCCTTTGCTTCCCATGGCTCTACGCGACCGCAAACATCCTGCTCGTTTGGAATCCCGTTCAAGCCTCTGCTCAAGGTCCCATAGCTTGCTGGTTTTTGGAAAATCTGACGAACCTCTGGCTTGCTCCAGTTGCGATTGGAACCGGTTTTTACATTGTCCCCAAACTCATTTCTCGCCCGATTGCCAGTCCCTCTCTGAGCGTGTTGGGTTTTTGGACGCTCATTCTATTTGGTAGCTGGACTGGAATCAGCAACTTGTTCGGTGGACCAATCCCAGCCTGGATGATGGGTGCGGGTGTGGCAGCTAGTATCATGCTTATTATTCCTGTTTTCAGCATTGCGATGAATCTGCATCTCACCCTTAGTGGAAAATACGAAGTGATGAGCTGGAGCCCCGCATTGCGGTTCACCGTATTTGGTCTCTATGGGTTCTTCTTTTCTGGAATCCTAGCCACCCTCCTTGCCCTGCCAAATTTCCATGGGGCACTTCAATTTTCTGATGTGTTTGCTGGTGCCAGTTTGTTGAGTTTGTATGGATTTGTATCCATGACGTTTTTCGGTGCGATCTACTACATTGTGCCTCGTTTAATTAATGCCGAGTGGCCTTGTGTTACTCTCATTCGTTGTCATTTTTGGTTAGTTCTCACGGGATTGGTCCTCGCCCTTTCGGCTCTGCTCCTTGGTGGGTTACTCCAAGGATTCGCTCAATTCGATGTGGCAAGTACGTTCCGAAGCTCGATCGAGTTTGTTTCCCCATTCAGATTCTTGTCCGCCATTGCAAGCGTCCTCTTTCTGCTGGGGCATCTCTCCTTTGCCTTCTTGTTTGTTCTCATGCTACTTAAAACGGGCAAATCCCATAGCGGCCCCGCGCTCCTAAACGAGCCCACCGAAAACTCTTTAGAGACTCTCGCGGTATGAACAAACTACCACTTCTATTCACCGGAATCCTCATCATTTTTGGCGCTGCTTGGCTTGGCCTCGTTGCTTATCCGGTATCCAATCTCGGTCACTTGCAACCTCTCGTTGACGAGGACACGGCAGGTTATTTCCCACCATCCGTCGCGGGCTTAGCCGTGGCTGGACAAAAAGTCTATGCCTCTGCCGGTTGTGTGTATTGCCACACGCAACAAGTTCGCCTCGACCCCACATCGACAGATATCGCCAAGAAACTCGGCGTGCGCCAGACAGTGCCACGTGATTATATCCGCGACAAAACCGCCTTCCTTGGAAAACGCCGCATCGGTCAGGATCTCTCCAACGTGGGTACTCGTATCAAAGAAGCGAATGAGTTCCACCAATACTTGTATGAACCATCATCTGTAACACCATGGGGAAAGATGCCGTCTTACAGATATCTCTACAAGCTCACTAAAATTGTGAGCCAACCATCGGCAGATGCGATTCAAGGCCTCAAAGGCCCGCACGCACCGCCAACCGGCTACGAAGTCATTCCGACTGAAGATGCCAAGGTATTGGTAGCCTATTTGCTCTCCCTCAATAAAAATTACCCGCTACCGGAATCCCCGGAGCCTACAGCTAAGTAATATCGTGACTTCAAACACGCCATCCAACGAGGATCCCTCAAATTTGCCGAATCAAACCGGCAATAAACCCACCATTCCGGCACCCGTTCTTCGGGAAAACCCAGAGCCAACGAATGCGAGTGAGCCGATTCCACTTGCTTTGACATCAATCTTCTTTGTCATTATCTTCATCGCAGGTATTTATCTCGCCTTAAACAGTGGCGGTTTCCGCTCGGATGTCTTTAGCCCCGATTTAGTTTCATGGTCAGGTGCTGGTGCCGGTGGGCCTGCCGCCCCCGTGGACCCCAAGGTCGTCGGTAAGCGCATTTTCACCCAAAACTGCATAGCCTGCCACCAATCGACCGGACTTGGAATGGCTGGTCAGTGGCCGCCGCTCGTTGCAAGTGAATGGGTTGTTGGTGGAGATTGGGTTGCCGATAACCACCTCGTTGGGATTCTTTTACATGGATTGCAGGGAGCCATTCAAGTGAAAGGTGCCACTTACAACAACGCGATGCCACAATGGAAGCAGTTGAAAGATGACCAGATTGCAGCTGTTCTTACTTATATCCGTTCTGAGTGGGGTAATGCGGCGGCTCCCATTTCTGCGGAATATGTGAAATCCATTAGGGATAAAACCATCGACAGAACAGAGCCTTGGTCGCAAAAAGAACTCAAAGCCATGCCAGCCGAGTCTGCCGGTGCCAGCGTGACACCTGCTGCACCTGCACCCGCTGCACCCGCCACTCCTGCGGCCCCAGCCGCAGCATCCGCTGGCGCAAAATCAACGCCATCTGCCTGATTCCTATATTTATGCATTCTTTCTTGCGTTTCCTTTTTCTTTTTACCGCCGTTCTAACAGGCTCATCCCTTTCTCTCTCTGCTGAAGAGAGAACTAGCAATCTCTACTGGTCGCCACCAAATAATACGGTGGGTGGTGAGAAGATTGATATGTTGCTGAATTTCATATTTGTTCTCACGCTTGTGGTGTTTGTGCTTACTCAAGGGTTCTACATCATTTATCTGATTCGTTACCGTCGCCGCGCGGGTCATAAAGCCCACTATAGCCATGGCAATAACACCTTGGAATTCTGGTGGACGATCATTCCAACAGCCATTTTCCTTTTACTTGCCGTTTGGAGCAATCGCATTTGGGACGAACTGACAGCATCTCCCATTGCGCCCGATGCCATTACGGTGGACATCGTCGGTTACCAGTTCGGTTGGGACATTCGTTACGGTGGGGCCGATGGCAAACTCGGGGAAGGCGACGTGAAGAAATTCAGTCTGGAAAATAAGTATGGCGTTGATCCTTCAGATGCTGCTGGCAAGGACGACTTCACCTC
>CAMDOJ010000045.1 GCA_945903555.1 Chthoniobacter flavus | reverse complement strand
AGAAAGCGAACACGACGATCAACTCGCGGGAGTAGAATCGTGAGCGTGAGACCACGACCGGGCGAGCTTTCTAGGATCACCTCGCCGCCATGAGCGCGCACGATGCGTCGCACAATGAGCAACCCAAGACCATTGCCATTGGATTTCGTGGTAAAGTAGGGTTCAAAAATGCGGGTGATATTTTCTGGAGAAATTCCACCTCCAGTGTCACTGAAGACGACGCTCACGTGGTTCGTATCCAACGAGGTTGCCACTCGGAGAATGCCGCTGCTTTTCATCGCCTGAAAGGCATTGCGGCAGATGTTGTAAAACGCCTGTTTGATCTGATCTCCATCGATCTGAAGCAAGGGCAGTCCCTTAAAAAGATCCTTCTCAACGATGATGTCGCGATCCTGAATCTCGGCGGAGAGGAACTCTAATGTCTCGTTGAGGATAGAGTTGATATCCGATGAAGAAACCTGCAGCGGCTGAGGACGAATGGCTCGCAGAAATTGAGTGATGATGTGATCCAGACGGGTCACCTCGCCCCGCGCAATGGATACGGATTCTTCAAGTTGCTTGCGGAGATTTGGCGGGGCCTTCTGAAGGTGACGCTGCATCAGTTGCAGGTGGATATTGAGGGAGTTAAGCGGATTACCAATCTCATGCGCAACGCCCGCCGCAAGCATTGTGAGAGCCGAAAACTTCTCCACCTCGATCGTCTCTTGAGCGGCCCGATGGGTCTGCGTGATATCGCGTAAAATGACAGCCCGGCCGACCGTCTCGCTTTCCTTTCCATCTGCTTCGTCGCTCAGGAGCGGAACTACATAAAAATTCAGCAAGCGATTATCGGGATAAAAAACCTCGAGATCCCGACTAATAATTTCGCTCCGCGAGTTGGTGAGGGCATCCCAATCCATACCACGAACGACTTCAGCGAGTGGGCGACCGAGGCTCGACTCGGATTCGATTCCGAAAAATCCGCAAGCGGCGCGGTTGAGATAGAGGATTCGACCATCAGGATTGGTGACGATGACTCCCTCCAGAATGGCATTGAAGATCGTCTCAAGGAAACCCTTCTCTCGAGCGATTTCCACAAGGTAATTTTGCACCTCTCCGGTCTGAACCAAGGGAAGGCGCTCAATGAGTTTGTCGAGAAAACCGCGTTTCATGTTGCGTTAGACTAAATCAGAGTCGCCACAAAATAGGCTATTTTTTGATGATTCGTTTGGTAAAATAACTCATCAGGCATTTTTTTTCCTGTTACGCCTTCCATTGCACAGCCTGTTCTTGAATGGCAAAGCGGAGGAATCCACGTCCACCGGGTCGTCCATTGCCAGAGTTCCCCCAGCCTCCGAACGGCAACACTGATGGAGAAAATGTCGTGGGTAAATTGCGATAAAGATTTCCAACCGAAAGACAGGACCCGATTCGCGAAAAAGTCGCATCCCAATCAGTGAAGACACTCGCTGTTAGTCCAAAGGCCCAAGCCTCGTGTCGAGCAATTGCCTCCGACTCATTATCGTAGATTTCCACAACCAGAATCGGAGCAAATGTCTCGCAGCGGGCGAGAGGAGAGGCATCGAGCAAGGCGGCATCGGTCACATAAACGACCGCGGGGAGGACGTAAAAGCCATGTTGGTCTTTGTCATTACACGTCCGCATTCCACCGGGAACGATCCAATCGCCCTCGGAGCCGGATATCAACCGCTCGTAGCGCTCATACGCCGAACGCTGAATGAGCGGACCGAGAAGCGTGCTTTCATCGAGAGGATCGGCGGGCCGATAGCGCATGAGCGAAGATTGCAAAAGATCCAAAAAACGATCAGCGATGCTTCGATGTAGAAGAACTCGCGAGGTTGCATTGCAACGCTGTCCAGTCGTGAGGCACATCCCGTCAGCTACGGCATCGACCGCCACAGCCAGGTCAGCATCCTCACAAATGATGGCTGTATTTTTTCCACCCAACTCCAAAGCGAGACACTTCGAGTAATCACTGGCAAGGGCGGAGGAAAGGGCTTTCCCGACCTGAAGAGATCCCGTGAAACAAACAGCCCTCACTGCGGGATTGAGACATAGCTCTTGGCCGATCGGTCCCCATCCCTGCACAAGCTCAAAGACACCTTCTGGCAACGCGGCCTGCATCACCTGAGCATAAGCAAGCCCCACATTCGCAGCCATCGGCGAGGGTTTGAAAAGAACGGTATTGCCAGCCAAAAGGTAAGCGAGGGTGGGCCCGTGACCGAGATGAATGGGAAAGTTGAACGGGGCAATGACAGCCGCCGGACCGCGTGGGGAATGGCGAACCAAGGAGGGATGGGGTCCATCGGCCACGATTGTATCACGCAGGAAACGCTCGCCATCCGCAAAGGTGAGATCGAACTTCGCAATCACGGCGGCGATTTCAAGGCGGGCTTCGCAAATGGGCTTCCCAGTTTCCCGTGTGATCAGAACTGCTAATTCTTCACTTCTAGCGCGAAGGTTTTCGCAACACTGAGTGAGAATCGCGCGGCGGGCGTCGAGTGACAACCCAGCCCAATCTGGAAATGCCTTGCGAGACCGATCGAGAGAAGCCGACACATCTCCGCTGGATACAATTGGAAAGGCATAACTCAAATCGCCGGGAGAAAGATTCTGCCAATCGCAAGTATCCGAGCTCATACTTCATCAATGTGATGCGTCTTGGTGGAAAGCTCAATGCGTTTTACAACTCCCCAAATCGAGGAGGACTTTTCCAGATCGACCCGCGAGGGATGCCTCGTTGACGGCCTCGAGCACTTGAGTGAGCGGAAAAATGCGATGAACTGGCGTTTTAAGAACTCCACTTAAAATAAATTCGGAAAGGACATGGTAGGTATCATGAATTTCCTGGAGCGAGGCTCCCTCCCGCCAGCGACGGAGCCAGAAGCCGCAAAAGGAAATATTTTTAAAAATCAGCAACCCGTTAGGGATTTTGAGGGGTTGCCGTCCCATGGCGCCGTAGGTCACATGAGGAGATCCCGGCGCGAGCGCGTTGGCGATATTGAGTGCACTGGAACCACCCACAGCGTTCAGCGCCAACCTCGGCAGCGAGCCTCCGCAAAGACGCAAGGCTTCGAGACGAAGATCGACATCCTCCAGAACGACAAGATCCGCGCCGATAGCCCGAAGCTCATCGCCCAATTCTGGACGACGAACCACGTTAAGTGTGCGGAAACCGAGTGCATGGGCGAGCTGGATGACCGCTCGACCGACCGCCGAATTGGCTGCATTTTGAACAATCCAATCCCCACTTTGAAGATCAGTGAAATCGTGCAGCATCCGCCAAGCTGTCGCCGGGTTCACGGAAAGCATGGCCGCTTGCCAAGGATCAATGCCTTGGGGAAGAGGAACAACCTCGCCCGCAGAAACGCGCATCTCCGTCGTCCATGCTCCCGATTTCAAAACGATAACTGGAGTCCCAATCGTGAGACCATTCACATTGGGTCCAATTTGAGAAATGATTCCGTAGCCCTCGTTGCCGATCGTTGCTGGCAGATCAGGCAACTCACCATAGGTACCTTCGATGACATTGATATCAGCCGGATTCACTGACGCGGCCAACATATGGAGAATGACTTCACCCGAGCCCGGTGGAGTGGATGGGATTTCCTGTATTTCCAAAGCGGCGGGACTAGCTGCAAATTCCAACAGGCGGCAAGCGAATGGCATGTATCAATCTCTATCCTAAAAAAAGGGATTTGGACAGAGGCAACGGTCGCATCGATGGCAATTAGTGAGCTGAGAATATTTCAGCTGTGATTTTCCAAGAGACGGAGCAGGATGGTGATATAAAACATCTCCTAGTGACTATGCACGGCGAATACTTTCGATTTTTTTTGATCAAACTCTGCCCTTATTTTCAAATACTGCTGGTCTGCTTTGCCTTAGGAGTCCCATCCGCGCAGGCATATAATTTGGATGCCCATCCCACGGTTGCGGATATAGCGGTTCTGGCAAATGGGGGCTTCGAAAGTGCTCGCACTGAATTAGAATCCGAGCTTGCCCGATTCTATAATCCTAGGGATCAAAAAAAAGTCCCCCCGGCGAGTGCTTCTGTATTTGTGGAGTGGCTCGATCTCTGGCGCTGGTGCGAGCTTCTGTCGCGTGAGGCATCGACCGAAAATGCCGCCCTGATACAAAGGCACATTTACCGTCGCCCACCAAATACCGGTCTGATTTTTGTTGCGCCCGGCCAGACACCGCCGTCCGATGCCGTTGCCATCCCTCTTCAGGAAGCTTCAGAAATGGCAAGCTCACCGGAAATCCGTGTCGCCTTGGAAAAAACGGCCCTGCCCTCTGGGATCACCTTGCAGGAATGTTTGCTCAGCGAAATTGCAGGAAAAACGCTAGCTCGAGAAGTGATGGCTGATCCCGCTTTCCTGCGTGCCTTTTTTTCCACCTGCGACGACCGAGACTTTTTCCCTGCGGTATTGAAAAACCTCCGCGAAATTCGGGAAGCGCATCCCAACAAATGGCGCGAATATGCCAGTCTCGCCATTGCCATCGCTTTTGTGAGTGACTCGGCCGTGCCTTCATTTTGGCCCCATCACCAAGTCCCATCCGATTTGGTGCCAAAGGAAATGGCCTCTCCTAAAGTTCAATTTGGACGTTGGGTGGTGGCGAATGAATCTCGCAAGCTCCTCCTTGATCTACGCCGATTTTCGCCCACTGAACTCAAATTCGTCGTCGATGCTTTTATCACCCCCGCCGAGATGACTTGGGCACAAAAGAAAATCCAGTTGCGGACAGGGAATTTTGATCAGGCCTTTTCAATGATTCGATATCGGGATGAACGCATCAAAGCTAAAAAATACGTTTGGGAATATGGCCCCTACACCTTTGCCGCTATTCAGAAAAGCGGGGGAATCTGCGTTGACCAAGCCTATCACGCCGCTCTTTGCGGTAAGTCGCTAGGTCTGCCCACTATTATGTTCAGCGGTCAAGGTTCCAATGGGGGGCATGCTTGGTTCGGCTACATGAGTAGCGCAAATAAGTGGGAACTCGATTGCGGACGTGATTCCTCCCAGAATCTCGTAACGGGAACTGGCCTAGATCCACAGACTTGGCAACCCGTGAGCGATCACGATATCCATCAACTCGCCGCAAAATTCCGTGAAAAACCTGCGTTTCTATCCTCGATGAGCGCGCTCGCCATGGGGGAGATTTTTGAACATGCAGGTCAACTAAATGAAGCTCAATTAGCGCTACAGAATGCGACTCAAATCTGCCCGGAAAATCCGGCACTATGGAACCGGTTGGGAGATTTTATGGCGAGGGTGAAGTCCCCCGTCACCGACCGCATCCGAATCCACGAGCAAGCGGTAAAAGCTCTCAACCGCAATCCGGACTCCAAAGTGCGTCACCAACAAGCTCTAGCCGCACTCCAACGTGAAAATGGAAACGCTCTTGATGCAACGAAGACAGAAAACCTCATACTAAAAGAAAACCTGAATACCCGATCCGACCTGAGTTGCGAGGCGGCATCAGCGCGAGTTACATCCGCACTGGAGGCAGGTGGCGTCGAAAAAGGGGTTTTGGAATTTCACAAGCAACTACAGACAATCGGCAAAGCCGGCGGCGGCAATTTCGTGAACCAAGTCGGTGTTCCATTCATCAACGCGCTCATCAAAAAAGGAAGCAAAACGAGGGCGCTCAGAACGGTGGATATCATGAGGCAAAAATTTGACCCCTTGGAGTCGAGTCCCTTGGACTTGCAGTTGAATTCAATGACCAAAGCCTGCAAGTAAAGAACTGCCACTCATCCACCCCCAAAGGACAATTCCGATACAAAAAAAGCCTGCCCCCTCAGAGTGAGAGAGCAGGCTCAAGTTTTGATTTATTTTATCGCAGGAAGGCTTCGTGAAGACCGCCATCAACAGTGATGATCTGACCTGTCGTCTTGGACAGCTTTTCCGTAACCAAGAGGCAATACGCCTCAGCTTGATCCGCAGGCGTGATCGGTGAACGCGTGAGCGTGCGATCCGCGTAGAACTGCGCGAGCTTCGTCGTAAGGGAGTCCGTAGGCTCATCATCGGTGTAAGCGATGCCATATTTCGCAAGCGATCCAATGACGCGATCCCTTGGGAACATGGCACTGCCTTGAACAACTGTCGCCGGCGCGACGCCGTTGACACGCACCAACGGGGCTAGCTCTATAGCCAACTCGCGAACGAGGTGGTTCGCGGCTGCCTTCGAAGTATCATAAGCGATGCTGCCTTTCTTAGCCACAGCGGCATTGGCGCTAGTGGTGAGAACCATCGAGCCACGCAATCCCTGATCGCGGAAGTTTCTCGATGCTTCATCAGCGACGAGGTAACTGCCGGTAACGTTGATGCCAAAGGTGAGCGCCCATTTGTCATCAGGAATGTGACCGGTTGTATCACTTGGAACAAAGATACCCGCTGTGACGATGATGGAATCGAATCCACCATAAGCCAAGATCACTTGGTCCAACATGGCACGAATGCTGTCGCGTTTGGTGATATCCGCTCCGATGCCGATGGCTGGTCCACTGGCGGAAATCCCAGTTCCAGAAACGCCGATGCCGAGACCTGTTTTTTTCAGGATTTCGTCGGCTGTGCTTTGGGCTGCCGCGGCATTAAGATCCACACAAACGATGTGAGCTCCTTCAGGAATGAGGCGCAGAGCCGTTTCGCGTCCGATGCCACTGCCGGCACCGATCACAATAGCCACGCGACCTGCCAAATCCTTATCGGCAGGCATACGCTGGAGCTTGGCTTCTTCTAATGCCCAATACTCGATATCAAATGCCTCTTGAGACGGAAGCGAGATGTAGCCACCGATAGCTTCGGATCCACGCATCACTTCCACGGCACAGTTATAAAACTCAGCGGTCACGCGGGATTCGGACTTGTCTTTTCCAAAGGCGATCATCCCAAGACCAGCGATAAGAATCACAGTGGGATTCGGATCGCGCATCGCTGGGGATGCCGGGCGCTTGCAAGCGTTGTAATAGGCGGCGTAATCCGCGCGGTATTTTTCCAGACCTGCTGTGAGTTGGGCCTTGAGGCTGCAGACGATATCTTCGACCGAGGAATCCGCAGATGGTGCCTTGCCGATGTAGAGTGGCTTGATTTTTGTGCGAAGAAAATGATCTGGGCAGCTGGTCCCAAGCTCGGCAAGACGAGGCGCATCCTTGGAGTTCACAAAGCGCAAGATTTTTGCGTCGTCTTGGATCGTTGCAATGAAGCGCTTCTTTTTGCTCACTTGACCGCGGAGCCATGGCAGAAGCTCTGCGAACACTTGCTGGCGCTTTTCTTCAGGAAGAGCGGACTGCACTGATCCACCGAAGATGGCGGCTTCGCCACCGCGTTCTTCTTGTTTTTTCTCAATGTAGGCGGCGGCTTTGTCGATCAACTCCAGCGTGAGTTCATAGCACTCGCGCCCCGTATTCGCCCAGTTAATGAGGCCGTGCTGGCCCATGATGAATCCTTTCGCCTGCGGGTATTGCTTGCAGGCTTCTTGCATCGCCAAGCCGAGCTCAAAACCGGGGCGCATCCAAGGGATGTGAACGACTTCGTCACCATAGATCGCTTTAGTAACCTCAATGCTATTCGCACAAGCGGCAACCGAGATGGCGGCATTTGGGTGGGTATGATCGACGTGCGCGTGAGGAATAAAGCTGTGCAGCGGCGTGTCGATGGAAGAGGGACGTGGGTTGAGGTTGAATGTGCAATGCGAAAACATGGCTACCATATCATCCTCGGCTTGAGATTTGATGCCTTTGTCTGCGCGGGATGCATAGAGTTTCTGTAGTCCGAGTAGCTTGGACTGATAAAGAGAGGAAAAATTTTCCTTCTTGGACGTACGAAGATCGCCGCCCGAGCCCTTCACCCAAAGAACCTCGAGTTCTTCACCGGTGACTGGGTCTTTGTCTTTAATTTTTGAAGACGTATTTCCACCACCAGTATTAGTGATGCGTTGATCAGTGCCGAGGCAGTTCGAACGATGAATCAGTTCTTCGACCGAATTAGGAGCCACGGGATCCGTGGGGGCCCAATGCGCTGTGACATGCTTGTATTTGCTGTTTGCTGCTGGGTTATTAGTTGACATGGAAATAGCATCCTTCGACATTTTAAATTGCATAGCAAGAAAAAAACGCATACAAACAAAGATATTCCCACATATTCAAACATGCTTGCACTTGAACGCCACCGCACCTTACTTCAGCATCTGAACTCCAACGGGAGTTTACGGACGACTGAAATCGCGAAGGAACTCGGCGTCACGGAAGAGACCATTCGCCGGGATTTTGAGAAACTGGAGCAGGCGGGAGCATTGAAGCGCTCGCACGGAGGGGCCATGGCCATCGACTCCAGCCGATTGGACTTTACCCGACGAGTGCGCGCCGAACAAAATGCGAATGCTAAAACCAAGATTGCCAAAGCCGCCTTGGCTCATATTCAGCCGGGGAAGACTCTTTATTTTGATGCAAGCACGACAGTCCATGAACTGGCCATTCGGATGCCGGATCAACAGGTGACAGTTCTCACGAACGCACTTCAGACAGCGCTTGTCCTTTCGGAGAAGCCTTCTGTGAAAGTTGTTGTCCTGGGCGGAAACTTGAGTGCCACGTCTCTCTCCTGTACTGGGTGGGGCACAGACATTGGACTAGAGACGCACCGTATTGATGCCGCTTTCATTTCGTGCCGAGGAATTGATCCAGAAAAAGGATTGAGTGAAGCCACGGAAGAACAGTGCCGAACAAAAAGCCGCATCGTCAAACTCGCCGGAGAAGTTTTCCTCCTTGCCGACAAATCAAAAACCGGGCTGGCATCGAGTTACTTTTTTGCTCATAATTCGGATGTGGATCTTTGGATTACCGACTCACTCCCCGAATCACATATTTACACCTCTCTTCTTTCGCAGGGGATGCGAGTGGAGATTGCTGACAAAAATTTATGAATACTCGCACCTACTTAGCAGTTGACCTTGGCGCCTCCAGTGGTCGTGTGATGGCTGGCCACTTTGATGGATCCACACTCGTATTAGAAGAGGTCAACCGCTTCCCGAATAATGGGGTTCAGCATGCAGATGGTTGGCATTGGGAAGCGACACGTCTTTTTCAAGACATCCAGAGCGGCCTCGCTGAAGCTGGCAAGAGATACGGCAACCACATTGTGAGCGTTGCCGTTGACACCTGGGGAGTCGACTACGGCCTCATTGATGGTGACGGGCAAATCGTGAACGAACCTTGGATGTACCGCGACAGTCGCACCGACGGGATGATCGCCGAAGCCGAGCGACTCGTCGGCGCTGGCGAAATGTGGAATCGCCCCGGCATTCAGTCGCTGTTTTTTAATACTGTCTATCAACTGATGGCGGAATCACGCGGATCCGCTGTTTCCAAGGCCAAGCATCTACTTTTCATGCCTGATCTTATCAACTACTGGTTGAGTGGCGAAATGGCGATCGAGCGGACCATCGCCAGCACATCCCAACTCCTCATCGCGGGGTCGGGAGAATGGGACTTGGAGTTGGCGGCGAAACTGGGAATTCCCACGCATCTTCTTAAATCCACTATTAATCCCGGCGTGAAGCTCGGCAAACTCACGGAGAGCGTGATGGCAAAAACCGGTCTCCGGAATGTCGCCGTCACCACCTGCGGAAGCCACGATACGGCCAGCGCCGTAGCGGGAGTGCCAGCAGATCACGCCAACCCGCTCTTTTTGAGCTCTGGCACATGGTCACTGCTGGGCAGAGAACTGGGATCTCCCGAACTGAGCGAAGCCGCCAGAGTTGCCCGTTTCTCCAACGAGCAGGGCTTGGCTGGAACGACACGTTGCCTGAAAAACATCGCCGGCATGTGGCTTCTGCAAGAGTGCAAAAGAGTTTGGGATGCCCAAGGCGAAGAAATCAACTACGCCACCATGGTGCAACTCGCTTCCGATGCTCGGTCCAGCGCGCTCATCGATGCCGACGCTCCCGATTTTGAAAAGTCCTGCGACATGCCGGAAGCTATCACTTCCTACATCGCCCGCAGCGGTCAGAAATCTCCTGAAGGCAAACCCGAGTTGCTGCGCGTCATATTCGAAAGCCTTGCGATGAAATACCGCTCCACCATTGAGAATTTGAGGAAAATCCAACCCGATATTCCCGACACATTACACATTGTTGGGGGCGGGTGCCAAAACGCGCTACTCAACCAAATGACCGCTGATGCCACCGGCCTCCGTGTTGTCGCTGGCCCGACCGAGGCGACTGCCTCCGGTAACATTCTGGCGCAGATGCTCGCCTTCGGTGAAATCAAATCCCTAGCGGAAGGTCGACAAATTTTGCAACGATCCTTCAATCCCGTCGTTCATGAACCAAAGAACACAGCTGCATGGGCGCAAAAAGCTGGCGAATTTGAAAAGATTTGCGACATATCCCAACGCTAACTCGTAATACTTATAGAATTTCAAGACATGATTCCAACCATATCAAAACCGAATGGTCGCAAGATCCAACTCATGGCCACCTGTCTCTGTGACGCTTTTTTTGACAATGTAGCCAAGGCTACTGTCGAGGTGCTGGAGTATGCGGGTTGCGATGTCGAATTTCCCGAGAACCAAACCTGCTGCGGGCAACCCGCATTCAATTGTGGAGACTGGGCCGCATCCCGCCAAGTGATGCGTCACACCGCCAAGGTATTTCAAGGCGATAAACCTGTCATTGTTCCCTCCGGTTCCTGTGCCGCGATGCTTTTTCATGGCGCTCCACTTGAGTTCGAGAAGGAATCCGACCTTAGCACGATCAACGATCTGGGCGCTCGCACATGGGAGATTGCTGACTACCTTGTGAATGGTCTGGGAATCCAAAAATGGCCTGGTCGATTTCAAGCTCGCATTGCCTTTCACCGAGCCTGCCACACGCGCGGCACACCAAGCGGTGCGGCAGCCCTGCAACTTCTGGAATCCATCGAAGGCATCGAAATCATCCCCTTCGGCGAAGAGGAACAATGTTGCGGCTTTGGTGGTACTTTTTCCGTGAGTTTCCCTCACGTTTCCTCCTCGATGGGTTGCCTCAAACTCGAGCACATCACCGCTGTGGAGCCCGATTTTGTGGTGTCTGGGGATATGAGTTGCCTCATGCATCTGGGTGGTCTTGCCGAACGCGGAGGCAAACCCTTAAAAACTCTTCACTTCGTTCAAATCCTCCAAGCAGCCCTACAAAACCATGCCTGAACAAAAAGTTGATAGCTATGCACGCCGACTGGACCGTCCAGTCCAACAAGCCGTTCATGACAACAGCGCGGCTGGAACAGAGAAACGTTATGGATCCCTTGGTAAGGACTTCGCTGATGCCGATTCGCTTCGCCGTCTTGCCGGCGCGATCCGACAGCACTCCATCGAGAATCTGGATATCTACCTCGAGCAAGCAGAAGCCAGCCTGACTCGCAACGGTGCCCATGTTCACTATGCCGTGACAGCGGATGACGCCTGCCGAGCTGTTTCAGATATTTTGAAAAAAGCTGGGGCAAAAAAGATCGTCAAATCCAAGAGTATGATCTCGGAAGAGATCTATCTCAACGACCACCTTGCCAC
>CAMDOJ010000044.1 GCA_945903555.1 Chthoniobacter flavus | reverse complement strand
GCGGATTTGGGAAAACGCAGGCGGCCGTTATTAGGCCTGGGTGTGTCTGGCGAAGTGGACTTCGACACCTTTTGGAAGGAGGCGTTTGCGGCCCTGCTGGCGGCGGCGGCTCAGGATGGCCCTGCCTGCCTTGGTCTTCATGCGGGCGCGGAAACCAAATTGTTGTTTGCGCGTGCGCTTGGAAGGCTGGTATGTGCGTTTCATAAAATCGTGAAGTGAGTGGAGGAGGTTAGTGCTTGATTGGGCCGCGTCAACTTAAAATATTCGCGACGCATTCGATCTCGACGTCAAAGCCCAGTAGTTGCGCGCCGATCGTCGCTCGGGCTGGGTTCGAATCTCCGAAGTATCGGATATAAACAGCGTTCATTTCCTGAAAGTTTTCCGACGTGAGGTTGGAAAGATAAACGCGGGAGCTAACGACGCTTTCAAAGCCCACGCCGGCGGCATGGAGGACTTTTTTGACGTTATCCAAGACGAGTTCTGTTTGGCGGGTGATTGTTCCGCGCTCAATCTTTCCGCTGGCGGGATCCCATGGTGTCATGCCGGATACGAATACAAATTTCCCCTCGGTGATCACACCTAGGGAGTAAGGGCCGAGGGCGGGCGGACCGTCTGGGACTTCGCGAAGCAATTGTTTCATGGCTCGTATTCGAGCGGAATTCCGTAAGAAACTCAAGCCACGATAGAGGTTGCTTAAAATCACGGATCGCCAGCAATCGGGAAGTCGGATAAGGCTTCAAAATGAGTATTTGGAGTAAGCGGAAGGAATTTCTTTTGGAGCATGGCGCTTTATTGCTCCGCACATACTGCGAGCGCACCGGTCGGCATTTGATTGAGCCGAGTGGTGATGTTGAGCTCGACTCCCAACGGCTTTTTGAGGCTCCTTTTGTGGTGCTCTCAGGGGGCGCCGAGGCCGAACAGATATTGAGCTATGGCAATTTGACCGCGCTCTCATTATGGGAAATGGATTGGGAAACCCTTACCCAAACTCCATCGAGGGAAACCGCCGAGCCGGTTCACCAAGCCCAAAGGGCAGAGTTTTTACGCCAGGTCAAAGAGAGGGGATTTGTTGATGATTACAGCGGAATTCGAATTTCTCGAATGGGACGCCGTTTCCAAATCAAGCAGGCCACGGTCTGGAATGTCACCGATGACCACGGTCTCTACCTCGGCCAAGCGGCGACATTTTCCGCATGGGAATTCGAACCTTCGTAAAGCACGCGAATGAGGCAAAGTCCGCATGCCGGAGCTACGAGGCCAAACGTGGGGGCCCCAACTTGGAGGATGGTTTTTAAATCTTGGAGCCCGACTTTGCCGGTGGCGTGACGGATGATGGCGGCGGAAATCATGCGAACCATCTTGTGAAGAAATCCCTCCCCCTCAAAAGTGAGCTGGATTTGTGGGCCATGGATTTCAGCCTGGATTGAGGTGATCGTGCGAATCGTCTGTTCGGGTTCTTTCGTGCGTCGGAGCGAAAAAGCGGCGAAGTCATGGCGACCGGTGAAAAGCTCGCAAGCCTCGCGGAGACGGATCGGATCGATCTCGCGTGGCACATGCCAAGCGCGATCGCGCAGGAGCGGGAGCATCACGGGATGATTCCAAGCTGTGTAGCGGTAGATTTTCCCCTCTGCTGAAAATCGAGCATGGAAATCTTCAGAGGCCTCGCGGACATCGATCACACGAATATCCTCGGGCAGATGGGCGTTGAGAGCTGGTGTCCAAGCCTGCAGCGGTAGTCGGTCATCATCTACATCGGCGTGGGCAGTCTGCGCCTCAGCGTGAACTCCCGAATCCGTTCGCCCAGCGCCATGCACTATGACTCGGGCGCCGCACAAATTCGCAAAGGCCCGCTCCAAGTGATCCTGTATCGTGTTACCTGCTGCTTGGCTCTGCCAGCCCTCGAAGGCCCCTCCATGATAGGCGATTTCGAGCTTGAGTCTCATGATACTGAGTCCAGCCAGCATTGAAGGATGATCTGGGCGGCCACTTGGTCGATGATCGGTCTTTGTTTTTTTGTATTCTTGCCGGCTTCATGGAGGGATCGCTGCGCGGAGACGGTGGTGAGTCTTTCATCCCAAGCAATGACTTTAATTTCCGTAGAACTTCTCAATGCCTCGATAAACTCCTTCGATTTCGTGGCGGCGGCGCCGTAAGATCCATCCATATTGCGAGGCATTCCAACAACGATGGTTTGCGCTCCGCGTTCGACGGCAAGAGCGAGGATCCGTTTTTTCACATCGCTCGATTTTACATGAATGGTTTCGAGCGGGTGGGCGAGCATTCCAAGGTCGTCGCTGATTGCGACTCCGACTCGAGCGTCACCTAGATCAATGCCAAGGGCTTTTTTCATTTGTGATTGAAAGTCACATATCTTGCGCTAAGCTTCAACGATCATGTCACAACTCTCATTGGACAAATTTGGCGAGAACCTTCCGGTTTCTGGGATTGTTGGGTTTTCGCAGGTCGCGATCGGACTCGGCGCTGGTTTTCTGGTTGCCGAAAGCATCGGTCAAAATGCCCGCCGTAGCGCCGGCATCGCTCTCGTCGGATTGGGCGTTGCCGCCCTTGTGCCGATCATCTGGGGAATCACTTCAAAAATCAGTTCCCGTCCCGAGTCTTCCCGCGCGATGCGTAAACGCCTCGAAGGAATCCGAGGGGAATACGACGCTGCGCAGTAGCAACTTTTGATCGGAGGGTTGCTTGACTCGTCCACGACTTGTTTTGGCATCAGCCTCTCCGCGCCGCCGCGATCTTCTTTCGCAGGCGGGCTACGATGTCTTGATCGCCGCCTCGGATGTCGAGGAGATGGATTCGTGTAACGAGGGACCAGAGGCCTTGGCTCTCATCAACGCAAAGCGAAAGTGGACAGCCGTTGCCCCTCATTACCCAAGTGAAATCGTGGTCGCAGCGGATACCGTGGTTTGGCTGGATGGACACTTTTACGGAAAGCCCTTGGATTTTTTTGAGGCCACACAAATGCTGACAGACTTGTCCGGTCGCACGCACCAAGTGGTCACAGGAGTCGCCTTGGGTCGAGCGGGTGAAGGGCTGCAGCAGTTCGCGGAGGTATCCATGGTTACATTCCATGCTCTCGACCAATATGAAATAGTGGCCTATTTAAAAACCATCCATCCGTTGGATAAAGCTGGAGCGTATGCCGCACAGGATGATAGCGGCAGGATCATCGCTCAGGTCGAAGGTTCGCTTTCTAATGTCATCGGACTACCGATGGAAAAGTTGGGCGCTTTCCTTGCCTCCGAACATTATCGGCGGCAGTAGTAAATAAAGGCGGGCGGAAAATTCTGCATCACCACGGGGGTTCGCTGGACATTTTTGAAGATGCGTTCCAGATTCGCTCGGAAGCGTTGACCTGACCTCAATCGATGCGGACCGTAATACGCAAACGTCGTAAAAATCCCACCTTCGACGAGGGCGCCGTGGATCTGATCCAAGATTGAGCATTGCAAGGTTTGATCAAAAACCGCCCATGGCAAACCGGACAAAATCGCGTTGGGTCTGGGGATGTTTTCCGAATCGAGGTGGTTCTGCAGATCGGTGGCGCAGCCTTCTATGATTCTTGCATTTGGAAATTTGCGCGAAACTGACCGCGCGAGATCGGGGCTTTTCTCGATAGCCGTGAATTGGGCGCCCGGTGCAAGGCTTTCCAAAATATGACCCGTGAAGGCGCCGGTGCCTGGTCCTAACTCAACAACGCTCAGGGCGGAATGGATCGAGGACGTACTAACCATGGCCTTTGCAAGCCAAGGTGAGGACGGCCAAATTGCGCCAACCGTGGTCGGTGCTAGGATCAGGGCCTTAAAGAAGCCGAATGACATGGCGCAGACCTTGGGTTGGCATACGCTGGAGCGCAATCTTAAAAGTTTTTTCCATTCGAGAATAAAAACGTATTTGCTATCGTGGGTAGATGAAATTTTGCAAGTGCGCCTTGTTCTTCCTGTTTCCGGTCGTCCTTATGGCCCGAGATACGATGATTGATAATACGGGAATCGTGGAAAATCCCAAACCCACATGGGAGACACAAAAAAAGGCGCGCACGTTTTCGCTCCTCATTCCCGCGCCGCGCGGCCAAATCACCGATCGCAACGGTCTTCCTCTCGCGCAAAATCGCGTGAGCTATAATCTCGCCCTCATTTTTCCGACTCCCTTGGACTGGACGGACGAAAAAATCGTTTCCTTTGCACGCCGACAGATCGCAACTTCCAGCAGTCTCCTCAATCGTGATATGAAAGTGCCCGACGCCACGATTCTGAATCACTACAAGAACCGCGGTGTCTTGCCGATGGATATTGCCGAGGATCTCTTGCCCGCCGAAATCACCAAGCTCCAAAAAAATATGCCACCTGATCAGGTGCTCAGGCAGACCTATGCGCGATTTTATCCGAGCGGTCTCCTTGCCGCGCACATCATCGGCTACACGGGTCAGCAAGCCCCGCTCTCCGCGAGACCCATTGAGAACAATGATCTCATCTTCCCTGAGAGTGAAGGCAGGGAGGGCCTAGAGCAGATTTTCGACAGAGAACTGCGCGGTCAACCCGGTCTCCTACAAATCACCTTTGGACAAGATGGGAAAAAAGCCTCCGAGCGAATCGCCCGCCAACCCGTGCCAGGATACAATGTCATCACCACACTCGACATGAACGTGCAGGAGATATGTGAGAAAACACTCGCGAAAAATGCCAAGCGTGGAGCGATGGTCGTTATGGATCCCAATACCGGCGAGATCCTCGCGATGGCATCCTATCCAGCATTCAATCCCAATGACTTTGTTCCAACCGTCAAGCAGCGTGTTTTTTCGGCATACTCGAATGACCCTGCGGATCCTCTTGTGCCTAGGGCATTCCGCTCCGCCTATCCCCCAGGCTCAACGTTCAAAACCTTTGTGGGTCTCGCTGCGCTGAATTCCGGATTGATCAAAACAGACGAGGTTTTTTTCTGTCCGAAGGATTTTGCGGTCGGGAACCATGTGTTCAAAAATTGGAAGAAAGTGGATGCGGGGCGGTTGAATTTCAAAGAGGCACTCACGCAGTCCTGCAACACTTGGTTTTATCAAGCTGGGCTCAAGATCGGATCGGATCCCATCATTCAGTATGCCACTCAACTCGGGCTCGGTCGTCGCACCGGTATTCCGCTGAGGTCGGAGGCCGCAGGCAACATTCCGAATGATGACTACATGCAGCGCGTGCACAAGCGGACGATCAAAGGTGGCGATGTCGCGAATATGTCCATCGGGCAAGGAGACATCCTCATTAGCCCACTTCAGATGACGCAGGCCATGGCCGCCGTGGCGAATGGCGGAGTGGTTCATCAGGCGCGTCTTGTTCTGCAAGTGCAGACGATTGATAACAAGGTCATCGCGGCCTACCCCGATCGCATTCGCGAGGAGATCCCAGTGTCGCCGATTGTTCGCGATGAATTGCGTCGGGCACTTGTTGCTGTGACGAGCGACGGTCAAGGCACCGCGCACAGTGCACAAGTCAAAGGGATCGATGTGGCAGGTAAGACTGGCACAGCGCAATGGGGACCAACGGATCGGCAGCGAATTGCGGCGTGGTTCACGGGGTTCATGCCTGCTGGCGAGCCTCGCTACGCCTTCACCGCGCTCTACGAAGGCGAGCCGAACGACCATTCGGTGCATGGTGGTTCGCATGCCGCTCCGCTTATAGGGAAAGCTTTTCGCGAAATCTACAACCCCAAAAAAGCTAGCGCGACGGAGCCGGACAAAGATCCCGTAGCGACAACTCCAATGCCAGAGAAGCCATCCAATCCCGCTCCCGAGCCTGTCGCCGCCGATGAGTCCAATTGATCGGACTTATTTAAATAATTCGAGCTTCGCTTGACAGTGCATGCCGAATTTGCTGGTCTTGGCTCGTCAGCAGTCTAATCGACACAAAAAACAAAACCCACAAAACATGAACAAAGTTGAACTCACAGTAGCAGTACAAAAAACACTCGACTCCACCAAGGCGGATGCCGAGCGCGCAGTGAACGCCGTCATTGATGGCATCAAGCTTGGAGTCAAAAAAACAAAGACCGTCCAGCTCATTGGATTTGGAACTTTCAAAATCAGCAACCGTAAGGCCCGTGCTGGTGTGAATCCTAAGACCGGTGCTAAAATCAAAATCAAAGCTTCCAAGACTGTGAAGTTTGTTCCTGGCAAAGCTTTCAAAGCCGCGATCTAATTTCCCCTCCGCATCAGCCCGCAAGGACTGTGGAAGAGACCCGTTCCGCTTAACCGCAGAACGGGTTTTTTGCGTCTTCTAGGTTCAGACATCCTGAAGTGTGAGGAAAGGTTGTGATACCAAAAGCCGCTTGCTTTTGGATTTTAGGAGAGGGGCACAGCGCGTCTCGCCTGTGTGCTGCGGTCTGCTCCTTTGGTTCCGATGGGCAGGGTGCGAGAAAGTAGACCAGTCTCCACACGGCCGAGACGGCCATTCCCCCCTTTTCCGCTGCAAAGTCTAATTTCAAAGGGACAATGGTATTAAACAAAAAGCCCACACGCACATTTGCACGTGTGGGCCGTTGAGATTTGTTTACTTGCTGACGGCGGCCTTGACGATTTCTGAGAAGCCAAGCGGCTCAAGGCTGGCGCCTCCGACGAGTGCCCCGTCGATGTCTGGCTGGCTCAGAAGTGTAGCGGCATTGGCCGGCTTAACACTGCCGCCATATTGAATGCGAACTTTCGCGGCGGTGGCATCATCGGTAAGCGAGGCAAGGACAGAGCGCACGTGAGCGTGGGCATCCTGAGCCTGTTCCGGAGAAGCATTGCGGCCCGTTCCGATGGCCCATACTGGCTCGTAAGCGATGACGATGCCGAGCATTTGCTCTGCGGTCACACCCGCGAGACTGCCGCGCAATTGGGTTTCGAGGACTTCCTTTTCGCGACCCCCATCCCGTTCCTCAAGAGTCTCTCCGACGCAAACAATCGGGCGAAGACCGCATGCGAGGGCGGTGTGGACTTTTTTGTTAACCACCGCATCCGTCTCGCCAAAGATTTGGCGGCGTTCGCTGTGACCCAGAATAACGAAGCGGACGAAAAGTTCGCGCAACATGGTCGGGCTGATCTCGCCAGTGAAGGCACCCGACATCTCGGAAGACATATTCTGCGCGCCTAGGCTGATTTTTTGCGATCCACCCAGAAGCTCGGAAAGCTTGGCAATGGCCGTGAATGGCGGAGCGATGACAATTTCCACACCATTGACAGATTCCAAGTGGTTGCGGAAATTTTCCAAGTAGCTTTCCGTCTCACTGACGGTCATGTTCATTTTCCAATTAGCGGCGATAATCTTTTTACGCATATTTTTGATAAGAGGGGGTGAGTGATAAACATTCCCAAGGACTTTCGCAATATCCTTTGAGAAAAACTCTAGTGCCACTTACGCGCAGTGGTTTTATCTTGCGTAAATGAGCTATTGAACTCAAACAATCCCAATATGGAATTTGATGTCATCGTCATTGGTTCCGGTCCTGCCGGCGAAAAAGGGGCCGCACAGGCAGCCTACTTCGGCAAGAAAGTGGCCCTCATTGAAAAAGAAAAAGCCTACGGTGGAGCTGCGGCGAATACAGGAACGCTCCCATCCAAGACACTTCGCGAAACAGCACTGCAACTTAGCGGCTTTCGGAAGCGCGAGCTTTACGGCTTGGACTTCAATTTCGCGCAACGCATGGATGCCGCGAGTTTTCTTAATCACTTTAAGACCGTTCGCGAGATGGAGAGGGAACGCATCGCTACCAATCTCGACAGACACCATATCGACCAATACCGCGGAACAGCCACGCTTCTCGATCCCAATACCGTTCAAGTGCAGAGTGCAGACGGAACCGCCCAAACCCTCCACGCCGAAAAAATCCTCATCGCCACCGGCACCCGACCGCACCACCCGCCGGAATTTCCATGGGATGATCGCCGCATTGTCGAGTCGGATTCTATTCTCAATATCGACCGCTTTCCCGAGTCACTTCTTGTCGTTGGCGGCGGGGTGATCGGTTGCGAGTATGCCTGTATTTTTGCGGCTCTTGGCGTGAGGGTAACGCTCGTCGACGGTCGTGACCGCCTACTCGGATTCCTCGACGCAGAAGTCTCTAGCAGCTTGCAGTCGGCGATGAGCGCGATGGGGATCTCTCTGTTTTTGAATGAGTCCGTGACCTCCGTGAATGCAGGAGAAAAAATCTCCGTCACCCTCAAAAATCACGCCCCAGATGCCGTCGACCTTGTCCTTGTGGCATCAGGACGACAAGGGAACACCTCTGACCTAGGCCTTGAAATGGCAGGTCTGAGCGCCGATAAGCGCGGGCTTTTAAAAGTGAACGACCACTATCAGACCGCTGTGCCGAATATTTACGCGGTCGGTGATGTGATTGGTTTTCCTGCACTCGCATCGACATCCATGGAACAAGCCCGCGTGGCGATGGCTCACGCCTTTGATCTTAAGTATAAAACCGGTCTAGCGCGCATCCTGCCTCTTGGCATCTACACCATCCCGGAATGCTCGTGTGCCGGAGAAACGGAGGAATCCCTCCGCGAAAAAAATACCCCCTACGTCATTGGAAAAACCCTCTACTCTCAAAATAGCCGAGGCTTCATCATCGGCGATAAAGATGGTTTCTTGAAGCTGCTCTTCCGCGCGGAGGACATGAAGCTTCTCGGGATCCACTGTATCGGCGAGCAGGCGACCGATCTCGTCCACATCGGTCTCACGGCTCTCCTTCTCGAGCAGGGCGCCGACATCTTCATTAACACCTGCTACAACTACCCAACCCTCTCCGAGATGTATAAATATGCGACCTACGATGCACTGGGACGCAAACAAAGAGGCGAAGTCGTTTCCGCTTGAGATGGCCCCGACGGGCTTGATTCCGCGGCGACCGCGATTATGATCTCATCCATGAGATTTCTCATGTTTGTCCTCTGTTTCTGCGGCGTTCTTTCCGCTCCACTGAAGGCGGATGAACTCATTCGCGCTGCCCAGTCCCGCCTGTCCAAGCTCGGATATTACAAAGGCCAAGTCGACGGCTCCGGCGGCAGCATGACGTGCGCGGCGATCAGACGATTCCAAGTGGCAGGGAACCTGAAGGTCACCGGGGAACTCAATCAGCAAACGATCACTGAACTCGGAATCAAAAAAGCTGTGCCAGCCCCTTCCTACACATCAATAGGCGGGCTTTTTGCAGGGGGACCGCTATCTCGGTCAGGCTCGGAAGCACAGGTTGCCGCGATCCGTCAAGCGCAGTCCAAGCTGGCCGCGTTGGGCTTCTATGGGGGAACGCACAATGGTCTCCCAAGTGAGGCTCTGTCTACCGCAATCAAGGGCTGGCAAGTCGCAAATGGTCGCCGGAACACTGGGAAACTGGATGCCGCCACGATCGAGGGATTGAAGTTAGGGCGCGTTCCCAAGTCATGAGCAAACACGCGCGCGTCGCGGCTTTCGTGAAGACATTGGAAGAGCAGACCGGTTATTTTCACCCGTGCTATGAGGGCTACTTCCACTGCTTCAATGCCGGCGACTATTATGAGGCCCACGATGTGCTGGAGCACCTGTGGCTGGATTGTCGCGACGCGAATCACTTGTATTTCAAAGGCCTCATTCAAATTGCCGGAGCTTTTGTTCATTTGAAAAAACAACACGCGCGCCCGCATCACCCGACCGACGGGCGTCGGCTTTTTCCCGCCGTCCGGCTTTTCTCGCTCGGACTCGGCAACGTGGAGCCTTTTGGCCCCCACCATCTCGGGCTCGATATCCTCGCGGTGTGCACGATGTGCCGCGAGTGGAAAGCCCGTATTGAGGAATCCAACTTCTCGGTGAACCCATGGCGCCCCGGTGAGGGGCCGCGATTGGACCTGCGTTAAGGGCTGGTTTAAATATTTTTACTCCGGTTTCCGTGCATGCGTTCACGTTATTCAAATGAATAATTGACATTCATTCACGTTTTCTATTCATTTTGTCCGAATGAAAAGAGATCTTTATGCGGATCTATGTGCGTGGAAAGGGTCCGGCCGACGCAAGCCCTTGATTTTGCGAGGAGCAAGACAGGTCGGCAAGACCCATCTGTTAAAGGAGTTCGGCAATAAAGAGTATTCTGGGGTTGCCTATTTTAATTTCGAGGAAGATCCGAGATTGAAGGGCTTTTTCACGGGCAGGCTCAATCCGACCGCTCTTATTGAGGCCTTGGGCCTTTATCGCAATGAACCGATCAAAGCCGGTGAGGACTTGATCATTTTCGATGAAATCCAGGCCAGCAACGAGGCGCTGAATGCGCTCAAATATTTTCAGGAACAAGCGAACGATTTTCACATCGCTGCCGCCGGTTCTCTGCTCGGAGTGAAGCTTTCTCAGCCTATGTCGTTTCCTGTGGGCAAGGTGAATTTTCTGGATCTACGCCCCATGTCGTTTCCCGAGTTTCTGGATGCCGTTGGCGAGTCACGCTACAGAGCCCTCATTGACAAAAAATCGGACGCAGAACCTTTCTCGGAAGCATTCCACGAAGATCTGCTGGATTTATTGAAGATCTACTATTTTGTGGGCGGCATGCCGGAAGCGGTGGAATGCTATGCCAAAAATCACCATTTTTCTGAAGTGCGGACGATTCAAAACGAAATTCTTAATGCCTACGTCCTCGATTTTGCGAAGCATGCACCGCATCAGGACATTCCCAAGTTAATGCAGGTATGGGATTCCATTCCGGCGCAACTGGCCCGTGAAAACCGCAAATTCCAGTTTGCCGCACTCAAAAGCACGGCCCGTGCCCGCGATTATGAAAATGCCATTCTCTGGCTCGAGAATGCAGGGCTTATTTTGAGATGTTTCCTGATCACGAAGCCGGGCCAACCGCTCACCGCTTATGCCGACCCGAGCTCATTCAAAGTTTACGCCCTCGATATCGGGCTGCTGGGCGCAATGGCCCGCATTTCGCCCGAAATTCTTGTTCGCGGACACGTTCTCTTTCAGGAGTTCAAGGGTGCATTCATTGAAAATTATGTCGCTCAAACATTGGTCGGTATAACGGGCGGTGGGCTGCACTACTGGAAAAATGAAGCCGCAACAGCTGAGATCGATTTCCTCTGGGAGTCCCCTAAAAGCGAAATCCTGCCACTGGAGGCAAAAGCCGGCATCAATACCAAAAGCAAGAGCCTCCGGACATTTGATGACAAGCATCACCCTAAGCAGCTTCTTCGCACCACCCTCTTGAATCTTCGTAAGGATGGAAAAATCCTCAATATCCCGCTCTACGCTCTGACAGCTATCGGGAGGCTATCCATCGCAGAATAAAAGACACCGCTTCAGCTGTGTCGCCAAGAGCGGCTCCAGAGCTTTGTTGTGATGGGCTTCGATGAGAATGCTGCGATATCCTGCGGCCTTCGCCATACTACTCACCCTCTGACAAGCCTCTCACGGAGACACCAAGACACGGAGAAAAGTTCTTGGTCGGAACGCCGACGTCCTCGTCGGCATCAGCACCTCAGAGCAAGACAAGTATGGCAACTCGGAAACTCGGCTAAAAAATGCGTCAATACGCGGGACTGACCCTTTGCTGACCCAGCTTTTTCTTCACCCGCATTATCCGTGCCTATC
>CAMDOJ010000043.1 GCA_945903555.1 Chthoniobacter flavus | reverse complement strand
GCGATGGGCGTGGGATATGCTCAAGAAGAAACAAAAAAGCGCAGCGGCCAAGCGGGCAGGGGTTCCATAGACTTGACCAATTCCTTTCGTGGTATGCTCTTCGGATCGTCGATAGAAGAGATGGAAAAGACCATCAAGTTCGAGCCCGTTTCGGAAGACCACGCGAAGGGAGATGCGATTAAAATCTACATCCGCACCGATGAGAAGAAGTCACTCGGAGATGTCGCCATTCAGGAAGTGTCCTACTATTTTTTCGAGGGGAAATTTTACGCGGTGGTGATCGCGACGATGGATTACCGCCAGACAGAAAATCTTCGCAAAGCTCTTGATATCGTTTATGTCGGCTCTCCTCACAAAGAAAAGGAAAGTCAAAATCTGCTTTGGAGCGGGAAGAATACGACAGCCTTCATGCGTTCGGACAGGGTGACCGGGGAAGGCAGGACCATCATTTCCAGCAACGAACTACAGAAAAACTACGATCGGTTTTCACGTGAGTCGGCAGTGAAGGCGGCAAACGAAATGTAAAACCGGCTGCTAGCGGAAAAACTATTTTTTAAAAATACGCGGAAACCATTTTTGAGTGGAGGTTGTAGCGTAAAGGGCAATTAAGATGGCCGCGACCAACAAGACGATAAAGGCTATGAGGGAGTTCTCCGGTTGCTCGTAAGGCTTAATGGGTTCAATAATGGGAACCGCCGTCGAAGAAGGGGTGGGGGTGGGTGAAGGCGTCGATGGTACGTCTTCAGTTTTGACTTTTGAGGTGGGAAACTTAGCTGCTTCTATTGGAATCCATCCTGTGAAAGTACCATGTTCAATTTGGATACCGCCACGGATCAGGGTGCCATTTTCGATCACGAATCCCGTTGGGATTTCCATGTGGGCTTCACCAATGGGAGTTTGCATGGTGAGGACGCTTGGCGAAAGAAGAGTCATTCGCGTGGGGGACGATTGGGCCTGAGCAAGGCTGAGCGATGATGCCCCGAGACAAAGAACGGCAATGACGGGAAAACGTATTCCGAATTTAACAGGTTTCATTGTTCTTTGGTCAGCATAACACACCCAGATTAATCCAAGCCGAAAAAAATGGAGTGAATATGTTCTGGATTGGAAGTGGTCATTTGGCAATTATCAAGCTCTGTGAGTTATTCAAACGAAATTGAATCGGTTTCCTTATCCCGCCGAAAGTTTATTTTGGGGGCTGGGGCGGCTTTGCTAGGGGCGGGATTACCTCGAGTGTGGGGAGCATCGCCTGTTTGGCCTCTGTCGGCTCTGATTATTGGCGACTCGATGGCTCTTTGTGGATTTGGGCAGCGGTTGGACGGGTATTTGCGGAGCATGGGGGTGGTAGATGTTTTTACCTATATGGCCTGCGGCACGCAGCCGTTATCATGGACGACACTGAAAGCCTATGCGAATGCCAAAACGCGATGCGGATTCTGGAAAATAGAAACGCAAAAAGGCGCAGCGCCGCTTTCTTTCCAAGACACCTACGGGATGAGCCGCGGCCACCGTCCGAATAAATATGATGTGCCAAAAATCGAGATGCTGCTGGAATCGCAAAAGCCAGATATCTTGATTGTGCAGTTGGGAAACAATCTTTTCGATCTTCTTAAAGGCAATAACTACTCCCGCATGGGGCCCATGTTGCAGCCTTACATTGCTCCATTTCTCTCGAAGGTGGCTCATTCTGAGGGTGCTCCAAAACGTGTATACTGGGTCTCCCCACCGGAGACGGAGAGGATAGCGCGGACGGCCCACGACATTTTGGTCGAGCGGCTCCGTGCAACGGAAGGTGATTGGTTGAAGGTGATTGATAGCCGACTGTTACTCAAATACCCCTACCGCAACCTTCAACCCGATAAGCAACACTTCTTCGGCCCCGACGCCGTGATTTGGGCGGATAGCGTTTTCGATATCATCAAAAAGGATCTGGAGGCCGCGCCACTGGCCAGCTCGATCGCCCCTACGAATCTTCTGCCTCCGCCACCCCCTGCGCCAACCCCTGCCGAGGTCGCAAAGTCCGCTCCTCCAGCACCGACGCGCCCGTCTCTCTACATCAAAGCTTCGCTCGAATACATCACTGCGCCATTCTCGAAAGAGGAAATAGCGCCCTACAATGAATCGTTGGTTGGGTTCGTTTATCGCGTGCGATATGTCATGCAAGGTGAGTTCAAGGGAACGCATTTGGTGGTCCTCCATGCGGCGCACATTGACGGAAAGAGACAATCACTGAGCGGATACTACATTAATCAAACCCGAAGGATGAGGCTTATCCCGCTAGAGGATACGCCTTGGGCGACGTTGAAGGCCAAGGATGATCCACGCTTTGTCGATATGGAGAGATTCATAAGCGAGGAAGACAACATCAAACTCAGTAAGCAAATGTGAGATACCCCATCCTATCACTCGCGATGGGATTGGCTCTGGGGGCTTGCCAGATGGTCGATGCCTCGGCGCCGATTTCGTTCGAGCCTATTGTCTACACCTCCGCAGGGGATGTGGAGGTGCCGATTTCCACCCAGCGTTCTTCGAGCTCATTGAATGTGATGCTCATTGGGGACTCTTTGAGTGTCGGTCCGTTTGGTGACAGGATGTTGTCCTATTTCAGTCAAAGGCTCGAGCCGGCCCAATATCATATTTATGCCTCCTGCGGGACCTCGCCCGAAAGCTGGCTCAAGGATTCTCCCGACTTCATTACGCCTTGCGGATTTCGTATGGTGACGGCTAGGGAAAGCTGGAAAACCGACTACCACGATGGCAAAAAACCCCGCCCCGTAAAAACGCCCAAGCTGGCGGCGATCATTTCCAAAAGCAGACCGCCTCAAATTGTCATTGTTCAGATGGGAACGAATTGGATGGATGAGTTTGTTGGGGCTTCGGATTTAAGCGGCGATTTGAAAAAAATCATCATCCGAAAATTCATTGCCGAAATCCGCGCGAAAGCGACGCCGTATGTGCAGATCGTTTGGGTTTTACCGCCGGATTCCTCCAAGTATTCCTCACGTCTCAAGGACGCGGTGGACCGCTGGATCAATGATTGCGCGAGGGAATTGAAGTTCAAGACGATTAACACACGCGGGTTCACCGACCGCTATGTCAAAGGAAAGTCCGGTGCGGATGGGGTTCACCTCAACGCGGCGGCCGGTCACGAGTGGGCGAACGGCGTCATCAAGCGACTCCCTAAAATCAATTCAACAGTGGTCTCTCAGACGTCGGCTCTTTGATCAATGGGACTTTTGCCCAGCCTTGTCCTTGAGTGAATTCACGGGATGTGAAGCACCAGATCAGGAGGCGACGACCGGTGAGGGAGGCTTTGCGGCGCGCCAGATTGCGGCGTGCGGAAGTGGCTCCAGATCCCATTACCGCGACAACATCGAGCGGGAAGCCCAGCTCGTAAGACAATTGATCGGCGAGTCCAGCCCCCACGGAGTGCATGTCGCCTCCGGAGTGAAAAACAAGATTGTGACTATCGCCTAGGAGAATGATCGGGCTGCTCTTGGAGTTTGGAAGCGGTTCTAGGCCGACGCTACTAGCTAGCCCAATGAAGCGGGAGCGGAGAGGTTCGGTTGTTGTCTGAGGGGGAATGAGGGAGGCAGCGAGGTCGCCATGGATCTCGAGTGGCACGTCAACGGCTTTGGTTTCGACTTTCGGTTGAGCGGTCACCCATGGCAAATCTTGGATGAGTTCGGCGATTTTTTTTGCGGCCAACTGGATTCCGGGAGGCGCCCAGTGGGTGTCTGTTTTGCAGTAGAGAACGGGTGAATCCGTAGTTCTCGCGCTGAGAAATGTCTCGGTCAGATCCAGAACTTTAATGCCTCGGCTTTCGAGGAGCGCGTAAAAATCGCGGTCATTTTTTACGAGATCCGCAGGCACTTCCGGCGGCGAGGGATTACCCGACATCAGCTTGTCAGGGTAAATCGCGGCCTTCGATGGAACGGGAACAAGGAGGAGGTCGATACCCGCTTTGTCTAGCTGTTCCTTAAAATCCAAAATGGCAGGCAGGGGGTCGTTCGAGTCGCCCTCTGCATCGGGAATGTCACTCCAGAATTTTGGAGCGGCAAGATGCCTGAGTTCCTTGTCTAGGAAAAGCCACCCGTCCTCCCCGGATATGGTCATGCTTGGACTTGAGCTTGCCTTGTCTAGAACGGTCTTAAGGGATTGCTGGAATTGGTCGCTGGCGGATGGGATGGGAGAATCTGTAGCGGAGCGGAGGTCCATACTTCCTGCGTGCACGGCCAACATGGCAACGAAGCATCGCAAAATAAAAGACACGATTGAAATCATAGACTAGGAAACACGGGATATTTTCAAAGTCGGGTAATAAAGCACAAATCAACAGGATTGTCTTGCCGTAAAAAAAATGATACGCCATAGGGGCGGGGATTGTCATTTAGGCGCGATTTCACGGAGTATCGATGGTCTTTAGTTCTCATATTTTTCTATTTTATTTTCTGCCGCTGAGTCTAGGGCTTTATTATGCGCTTTGGCGTGCTCCGCAGCGTTGGCGAAATGTCACCCTGATCTTTACGGGATATGCATTTTATGGCTGGGCGGAGCCGATGTTCATGCCGCTGATGTTTTTCACCACTTTTGTGGATTGGTTGGTGAGTTTGATGATTGCGCACAATGAGTGGCGAGTTTGGCGAGTGTGGTCACGGCCGGTGCAGTTGCTGGAGCATGGCGGCTCCCGATCCCAGACACAGCGTTCGGCGATCACGATTTCGATCGTACTGAATCTCGTTGTTCTCGGTTTTTTTAAATACTTCAACTTCGGAGTGGAGAGTTACAACACGCTTGCCCTTTCGATGGGATTGGAAAGTTGGCAGTGGAATACATTTTTTGAAGTCATTCTTCCTCTCGGGATCAGCTTCTACACGTTTCAAGCGATGAGTTACACCATCGATGTCTATCGCGGTGAGGCCCGTGCCATGGCGAGCCTAGCGGATTTTTCCTGCTTCGTTTCGATGTTCCCTCACCTTGTGGCTGGCCCGATCTTGAAATTCTCTTTTCTGGCCGATCAAATCGAAAGCCGTTCGTTGACCATGGAAAAGTTTGCCCGAGGGGTGGCATTTCTCTCCCTCGGATTTTCCAAGAAAATCCTTCTGGCTAATCCCTGCGGGAAGATTGCTGACCTCGTTTTTCTGAACGGATCGCCGGACATTATTGATGCGTGGTATGGCGCGGTCGCTTATGCGTTTCAGATCTATTTCGATTTCAGTGCCTATTCGGATATGGCGATCGGGCTTGGGCTCATGCTCGGCTTTGTTTTTGCGAAGAATTTCGACTCTCCCTACCAAGCGAAATCCATCACCGATTTTTGGCGACGGTGGCACATCTCGTTGTCGAGTTGGCTTCGCGATTACCTGTACATTCCCCTTGGCGGCAACAAGCGGGGAGCGATCCGCACCTACATCAATCTTCTTCTCGTCATGCTCATCGGCGGGCTCTGGCACGGGGCTTCGTGGAATTTTGTGATTTGGGGAGGGATTCATGGCACGGCATTGGCATGGGAGCGTTACCATGGAAAAAACGGGGTCTTCCACCGGCTTCCCGCTGTCATTCAAACCGCTTTCACCTTTTTTATCGTGGTTTTCGCTTGGGTTTTCTTTCGCGCGAAAGACTGGCCTTCCGCACTGGCCTATTGTTCGAGCATGGCGGGATGGGGGGAGTCTTCCGATGAGGCAGCGCTGCTGAGTGGGATCATCTGCCAACCCTACTACCTTGGCAGCTTCCTTCTCGCCGCATTGGTGGTGTGGATGGGGCCACAGACTTGGGATTGGACTCGGGTACTGACCTCCGGAAAAGTTGCCGTGCTCATCGCCCTATTATGGCTTTCGATTATTGTGATGACCACGCAGGCTTATAATCCCTTCATCTATTTTATCTTCTAAGCCGTGACACCGAAAAAAATTGATAACAGACGGGAGGAGGCAGCGGTGCGGGAGGTCGGAGTCACTGCAATTTCATGCAGGCTCCAGAAGATCGTTGTTGGGGTGTTTTTTTTAACCCTACTGTCGGTCCCTCTTACTCAGATCGTCCTCGAATTCTCTGCGCGGGATTGGCCTCGTTGCTTCCATATTGTGCGAGCGATTCCTAATGTTGCAAAAGCCTTTAGGGAATCTCCCTCGTTGGTATCCGGTATTTCAGCCTCGAATGCGTCGCTGAAAAGAGATTTTAAAAACTACGAGAAGACCCTTGAGGAGGAATCTTTCCTTATGCGGCGCGCCTTGCCGACGGTGCAACATTTGGGCCTGCGTTACCTTGGACTCGGTAACGAAAAAGTCTACCCTGGTCGCGAGGGAGAGTTATTTTACCGCCCGGATGTAGATTATGTTGCGGGGCCTGGATTTCTCGACCCCGCCGAGCTTCGACATCGCCCGAATTCCGCAAATCCACTCCCCGCGCTTCTAAAATTTCGTGATGACCTCGCCGCACGCGGCATCCGCCTCATTGTGGTTCCCGTCCCGCTCAAACCCGTCGTCGATCCGGAGTGTCTGGCTGGTTCGATTTCGCAATCACCGCTGCAAAACCCATCGTTCGATGATTTCCTCGCACAGTTGGAAAAAAACGGCATCGAGTTTGTCGATGCTTGCGAAGCCATCCTTGATCAAAAGCGCTCAACTGGACGCGCCCAGTTTTTAAAAACCGATTCGCATTGGACTCCCTCTGCCATGGAATGTGTGGCGCGGCGAGTTGCCGAGAAAATCCCGTCGCCCAAAAAGCCACTCCTATGGTCACGCGGGAAACCGCAGTCCGTCCGCAATCACGGAGATCTGGTCGCCATGCTTAGGCTTTCCGACCTCGCTGCGATCTACCCCTTGGAGGAGGCTGTCGTCACCCCCGTGGTTGGTCCTGATGCCGCCCCATGGGTCCATGACCCCTCTGCGGAGATATTGCTGCTCGGCGATAGCTTCACGAATATTTACTCGCACCAAGATTTGGGTTGGGGATGTTCGGCGGGATTCGCAGAGCACCTCAGTTTGGCTCTTCAAAAACCGCTGGACCGCATTGCCATCAACGCTGGGGGAGCATTCACCACGCGCCAGACGTTGGTTCGTTCGCCGGAGCGCCTCGAAGGAAAGAAAATTGTGATTTACGAATTCGCCATGCGCGACCTTGCCTGCGGTGATTGGAAGGTCCTTCCGCTGCCTGAGGCGAAGCCCGTTGCTGAAAAACAAACCCCTTCGCGTGACGATCTTTTCGGCACGATCAAGGATATCACACGTGCCCCCAAGCCCGGTTCCGTTCCCTACAAGGATCTGATCGTTTGCATTCACCTCACGGATATCGACGGCGGTTCGCCTGCCGAGGCGCTTGTGTTTCTGCATGGAATGAAAAATAACATTCCTACGGCCGCGAGTTCGCTCAGTCCGGGTGACCGAATCCACATTCAGTCTGTGCCTTGGGGTAGCGTGGAGGACAAATACGGAGCCTTTAATCGCAAAGAAATCAACGGCCCAGCGGCGGAGTTGGAGGATATTTTCTGGTCGGAAGCCATCCCTGAAGTGGACCGCTAAATGCGATTTTGAAAAAGGGATAATACCAAAAGCAGCTTGCTTTTGGATTTTAGGAGAGGAACACAGTGCGTATCTCCGATCCGGAGGCACCGCCTTTGTGTGTTGGCGTGCTCTTTGGTTCCAATGGGGCGCGAGCAAGGAGACCCGTCTCCACACGGTCGAGACGGCCAAGCCCCCTTCTTTTCGGCGCAAAGTCTCATTTCAAAGAGACAATGGTTTGAGGGGAATGATGATTTGAGAGATGCCTTAGTCGCATACGACAAAGTGGCTTTGCATGACTCGAGATTAATCAAGTGGTAATATCAACGTGCGCGATAATATTGGCTATCCAGTTAGAGCCCCTTATTTTTTAAAGTCACAAGCTGCTCGCGAAGTTGATTTCAACAAGAAAAAGGAACATCTTGATTTGGCAGATGGGTTGGGGGTGGGGTTTTCCGCGTGCCTACTTTCCAAGAAAAAAGCAGACAAAAAAACCGGAGTCTACGGGGCTCGAACCCGCAACCTCCGCCGTGACAGGGCGGCGCTCTGACCAATTGAGCTAAGACTCCTATAAGGGAGAAGATACTAAGCGTGGATGCATGCTGGGTGCAGGCCTTTTTGTTCAATAAAGTTCCACCGGCGAACGCTTGCCATCCTCTGGGCTGCGAAGGGCGGCTTTTTCTGGGCCGAGTACGGCGATGCGGAGGTCGAGGATTTCCGCATCGACAGCGTGAAAGGCCTCTAAACTGAAGGGGGTGGGAGCGGCTAGCTTGGATTTGCAACGTGCGACAGATTCAAGCGCGGAATCGAGATTTTTTCCCATCGAGTCGATGGCTTTTTTCGCTGCGGTCGCCATTTCTACGCGATGGCAAATCATGAGGAGATCATTGCCGACCTCGATGCCGAGGCGCATTGTTTCGTCAAACCCGTAGTGGTTCAAAATTGCGCCCATGTCGAGGTCGTCCGTCATGACGAGTCCATCGAAGCCCATGTCTTTGCGAAGCAGGTCGCGAATGATGACCGGGGAGAGCGACGCTGGGCGATCTACGGGATCCAAGCCGGAGACGGCAATATGGCCGATCATCATGCTATCGACGGAGTGTGCAAAATGGCGGAAGACCGCGAGTTCGTGGGCTTCCATGAGGTCGCTCGATCGCTGAATACGCGGGAGTTCGTGGTGGGGATCGAGGCCCGCTGAGGCGTAGCCGGGAAAGTGTTTGCCGCAACTCAAGACTCCGGTGGCGCGCAGGCCATCATTGAAGGCGCTGGCTTTTTGGATCACTTCGGCCACATCGCGACCGTAGCAACGGCCACGAAGCGAATTGTCGGCTTCGTCGTCGAAGGAAATATCGAGTACGGGACAGAGGTCGAGATTGAAACCAAATAAACGGAGGATCCGACCGGTGATGTCACCATGGCGACGGATGAGAGCGATGTCGCCACAGTCCCGGAGTTGCTGGGCGTTCGGCGGTTCGTTGCCGATCAGCTTGAGGCGAGAAACGCGGCCACCTTCTTGATCGATGGTGATGATCGGTTCCGCCTTGCTGAGATCGCGAAGATCGTCGATGAGCTTGCGGAGTTGCTCGGGGGACTGGATGTTGCGTCCGAAGAGAATGAATCCGCCAGGCTGAACTTCGCGGAAGAGGCGAGCGGATTCGGGATCGAGTTCGGCGCCGGGGACACCGACGAGCAGGAGTTGACCGGGATTGTGAGATGGCATATCGACGGGAAAACAGATTTTATACGGTCTGTCGAAATGATTTCATCACAGAACATCGGATTATTTGGCGGGAGCTTCGATCCTATCCACCATGGACATCTCATTATGGCGAGGGATGCGATGGAGAAACTCGGCCTCGAGCGGGTCATTTTCATCCCTGCAAATATCTCTCCGCACAAGCTCGATCGTCCTCCGGTGTCCGCTGCTGTGCGCTGTGAGATGGTCGAGGCGGCCATCGAGGATGAGCCAGTTTTTTTCTGTGATCGATGCGAAGCAGAAAGGCCTGGACCATCATTCGCGGTGGATACCGTGCGACTTATGGTGACGCGATTTCCTGGTGCGCAGTTTTTTTATTTCATCGGTGAGGACAATGTGGCGGATCTGGGAACATGGAAGGGGATCGATGATCTGTGCGGTTTGGTGAGCTTTGTGGTGCTGGCTCGAGGTGGGTTTTCCACCGAGCTCGGATACCCTGTGATCTCGCGAAATGTGGATATTTCCTCGACGAATATCAGGAATCGCATTGCCGATGGGCTCGCTGTGCGTTATTTGATGCCTGACTCTACATGCAAAATCATCCAACAATATCGACTCTACCGGAATGAATGATCCGGAAAACATTGCCCGCACGTGTGCGGCAGCGGCCGCTGACAAGAAGGCGGGGGATATCGTATTGCTCGATATGCGCGACATTTCGGGGTTCACGGATTTCTTTTTTATCTGCTCCGGATCTTCCGAGCCGCAGTTGAAAGCGATCGCGTCCTCGATGCGTGAGAGGGTCAAGGACCTTCACCAGACAAGGGCGCTAGCGGAAGACGGCTATCCTGGTAGCCAGTGGGTTGTGCTCGATTTTGGCTCGGTGATTTGTCACATCTTTTTGGAGTCGCGCAGGGAATTTTACGATCTCGAAGGTCTCTGGAGCGACGCCAAGCGCGTGAACGTGGAAGGGTAGCTTGATATGGATCAGGTGGAGGATGTCGAAATCGAGTGTCCCTATTGCGGGGAGACCTTTGGCATTCTTGTGGATACCAACTTTTCTTCTTTAGAAATGATCGAGGATTGCTCGGTCTGCTGTCATCCCATCCAATTAAGTCTCCGATTTTCGGGAGGAGAAATCATTTCAGTCGAAGCAAAGCCATCCTGATTTTGCATGATGGCCGCTTTCTTCTTTGATCGCTCTGGCAGTCCCGCTTCGGGGGCGGCTAAGGTTTTTTCCACCCTGTTCCTTCTACTCGGGTATTCTCTGCTGTGTTGGCTGGCTTTCTCGAATTCGGTTCAAAACTGGGACAAGGTCTGGGCTTATCGAACTACATTTTTAGAGGGTTGGGCAAATACGATCGGGATATCGGCCGTAGCATTGATCCTGAGTATGGCGATTGGCGTGTTGGCGGCTCTGGCGAGGCGGTCTGCATTTTTGCCGTTGCGCTATTCAGCCGTGGCGTATGTGGAAACGATCCGCGGATTGCCCCTCGTGGTGCTCGTGCTTTTTGGATTTTATGGTGTGGCGAATGCGGTGGGGTGGAATGACCGGATGGCGGTGGGCATCTTGATCCTGTCGCTTTTCAGCGGGGCCTATATCTCTGAAATGATTCGTGCTGGCATTGAGAGTGTTGGGCGTTCGCAATGGGATAGCGCCCGAGCGATCGGGCTTACCTCCGCGCAGACATATCGATTTGTGATTTTTCCTCAGGTCGCACGCCAAATCTTGCCGCCTTTGGCGGGGCAGTTTTCCTCGCTGATCAAAGATTCGTCCTTGCTCTATATCATTGGAATATCCGAGTTGACCTTCGTGGCGAACCAAGTGAATTCAGCGACGTATAGCACGTTTGAGAGTTTTATCCCGCTGGGAATTTGCTATCTTGCACTCACTCTGCCGATTTCTCTCTGGAGTCGATATCTGGAGGGCAAGGCGCGTTATGAATCCTAAATTTGTTCCAATCTGGTTGCTGTTGCTGCTCTCCGGTTGCGCGGCCGTCGAGGTGTTCGATCAGAACGATCCGCCCGAGTATATCGTGAACCAGCAGGCGGATTTCTTTCGGCACGGACCGGCTCAGGCATTCCCTCCCGAAAAAATCAACAAAGAGACCTATCTGAATGTGCTGAAAAAAGATTCGGGGTTCGCCTTTGTTCGGCTCTTGGACAACCGCACGGGATACATCGCATGGAGCGAATTGCGCGCTGGGCCACCGCCAGTTATTGAGGTGCCTTTTGATCCCGTCGCGGTGGACGATATTGTCGAGGTTCCACTTCCTGACTTCAGCGTGGTGCCTGATGAGCTTCCGGAGAAGCACAGGAAACCATGAAGGTTGCCCTGCATGATGTGACCAAGGCGTTCGGCAGCAATCGCGTGCTGGATGAGGTGACATTCGAAGG